>CAZSBW010000231.1:0-2233 GCA_964604815.1 uncultured Salinivenus sp.
GCTCCCGGTACTCGTTTACGACCACGTCCTCCAGGCCCATGTTGACGGTGAAGAGCAACGGCGTGCGGCCCGGGGTGCGGAGGGACGTGATGGGCGCGGGGGATGGCATACGCGGACGAATCGGATGAGTATGAGCGGTCTCCGATTCTACCGGGTGGGGCAGGGGGGAGTTCGAGAGAGGCGGACCGGTGGAGAACGACAGCCCCTCCGACCTACGGAATAGACCAGATCCGCAGGGGAGGTCCGTCCTGGTCCAACGATTGGGAGGATCGCGTCCCCAACGTTCAGTCTACCCTCACACCCCACGGTGGAGCCGCCAGACCCCCCACAGCACGCCGGCGATGACGAGCCAGTGCAGGTGGTCGTCGATCGGCACGGTCGGGGTCTCCGGCGTCCCGGGATTGTCGCTCGACGCGGTCGCGGCCTCTGCCGTCTCCCCCTCTCCCGATGCGTCGGCCGTCTCTCGCGAGGAGCGCGTCGCCGACTCACGATCAAGGGCCCGAAGCTGACTGCTTAGCGCCCGCGCCCGCCCCGCGAGGTGCTGCGCCTCCGCCGCCCATCCGAACTGTTCTCCCCCGCGCGCCGAGTGCCGGCCGCCTCCCGATCCCAACGAGGCGCTCGGCTGAGCCTGTCGGCTCCCGGACCCGGAGAACGGAGAGGCGTAGCTTCCTCCGTCCCCCGTCCCTTGCAGGCTTCTCCCCTGCAGGCCCGGCGTGCCGGACGGTCCCGAAGATGCCTTCGCTCCCCCGGACAGATCGGGACGGGCCTGTTGCCGCCACTCCCCCGAGAACGGCACAGACGCCCCTGATCCCCCGCTCGGTTCTCGGCGGTCCCCGATCAGGGGACGCCCCGAATCGCGGGGGCCTTGCACCCAGGGGGCGCGGGAGCGCGAGGCGGCTCTCGGCGGCGAGGCGGATCCGCTCGACCCGCCCGCACTGATTCCTCCTCCGCGACCGCCCCCGTCCATCATCTCGGTGGCAAGGAAGGCAAGGGGGCCGAGCAGAAGCAAAAGGACACTGAGGATGCCAGCGATTTCGATCCAGACAAGGTAACTTGGGCGCCGGTGCATGGGTGTGGTGATTGACGTTTGGCAGGTTGAAGGTTGGAAACGTTGGACGTTCAGAAGGAAGACCCAGGGGTCAAGCGTCTCGCCGGAGGGGATAAGGAACGTGCCTGCGCAGCGCAGGGTATGGTTGATAGGTCGTTTTTTCACAATCCATCGTCGCCATGCCCTCCACGCTGCCCCCGAGCGTCCGCGAGCATTTCGGCGAGGCGGTGGCCGAGGATTTTGCCCGTTGGCTCGACGAAACCTTCCAGCAGCGCACCGTAGAGCGCGACGAGTACCGGGAGGTTCTCTCTCGGCTCGACGTGCTAGAGGAACGGTTCGCGCAGTTGGAACAGCGGATCGACCAGCGCTTCGAGCAGATCGACCAGCGCTTCGAACAGGTCGACCAGCGGTTCGAGCAGATCGAGGAGCGGATGGACGAGCAGACGGCCCAGTTCAACGACCGGATTGACACGATCAATGAGCGGTTCGACGCCCTGCACGATCGCATCGATCGGCTCCACGAGGGGATGCGGGTGCAGACGCGCTGGACGATCGGGACGATCGCGCTGTTCGGGACAATTGTGACGGTGCTGCTGGCCATCGCGGAGTTTGGGGGATGAGAGTTGGAAAATTGTCAGATTGGAGAATACGGGTGGGGTCGGGGGACGCGGGCGGAAGACGGTGGCCTCTCCCTCGCCCATGCACCCCGCACTCTCCACCCTCACGCTCGTCACGCTCACGTCCTACCGAACGACGGAGAATTTGCGCGTCTTCGTCGTCTGCCCGGCAGTGAGGCGATAGAAGTAGGTGCCGCTCGATAGACGGGAGGCGTTGAGCCGAAGCTGCTTGCGCCCGGCCGTCTGCCGCTCGTCGACGACGGTCTGCACCCGCCGCCCCAAGACGTCGTACACCGTCAGGCGCACCTCTTCCCGCTCCGGCAGAGCATAGCGGATTGTGGCTTGCGAGCGGGCCGGATTCGGAAACGAGCCGTGGAGCTGCACCTCTCGGACCGAACTCCGCGCCACGGTGATCGGCTCGGAGGGATGGACCGTCCCGTCGGTGTCGACCTGGCGGAGGCGGTAGCGCAGCGTGTCCGCGGCGTAGGGCACCTCCCGGTCGGTAAACCGGTAGGTCTGGGCCTCCGTCGTCGTGCCGGCCCCGGGCCGGTCGCCGATGGTGGTCCAT
>CAZSBW010000231.1:2333-5173 GCA_964604815.1 uncultured Salinivenus sp.
GGACGGCTCTACGGTTGCATTGCGTTGGATCTGGAATTCGGCGTTGTTGGTCTCCGAGGCAGTTTGCCAGCGGAGGCGGACCTGCTCCTCGCCGGCCCGTGTGGCCTCGAAGGCGGCCAGCTCGACCGGCAATTCGGCACCGGCGGGGGCTACCTGCAGTTCGTACCGCGGCGCCGACCGCACCGAATCGTCGGGCAATTCGACCGTGTAGGTTGCTTCCGACGTCAGCGGCTGGGATGAGCCCGTCTCGGTGTCGATGATGCGCGCCCGCCAGGGACCCGGCAGCGCCCAGCGGCGGACCCGGAGCGTGGCGGTCTCTCCGGAAAGCCCCTCCGCCACGAGCCGCAGCGGGATTTCTTTGCGCTCGGGATTCTCCCCCGCGGGCCACGCGCGGCTCTCGACGGCCTTCCCCACAGCATCTCCTCCCCGTCCCGCCCCCACCGGCGCCAAGAGGGCGTAGTCGGCGGCCAGCGGCGTCAGTTTCGTCGCGTCGTACGCGTCCCAGCTTTCACTTGCCCCCTCGCGGAAGAGGACCTGCGCGGCGGCGTCGGTGCTCAGGGTGTCGCCGCCGTTTCCGGTCACCGCCAGGCCCAGCGCGAGGCGGGCCGTCTGCTCGGGCGTCGAGGAGGAGGGCTGGGCCTTCGTCCCGATGAAGGGCGCGCCCGTGATGCGCCCTGCCGGATCGAACGTGAGGCTCGTGGCCCCCGCCCCGCCGCTAAAGTCGGTCCGCTCGACGAAGAAGGCCTGCCAGATCGAAAGCCGGGCCTCGGCCTGCGTCTCCAGAATCCATGTCCCGCTGGTGGCGTCGTAGCGCTGGACCTGCGCCTGAAAGCCGCTTTCGGTCAGGTCCGTGAGGCTCGACAGGTCGTAGCCCGTGGGGTACGGGTTGGCCAGCAGGTGCCAGCGGGCCGTCTGCGAGAGGCTGCTTACGGTGACGGGATCCTCGCCCATCAGCGCCGGGGTGCCCGCCACGTCGACCGTCATCGACGGGTCGAGCACGTAGGGCGTCTCGTCGAAGAGGAAGAGGGCCACGCCCCGGCCCGGCTGCAACGTCTCGCCGGCGCCGGTGATGGGGGCGTAGCCGCCGGTCGGCGCCCCGCTGCCCTGATCGTCGGCCCAGCGGTGCAGCATGTGGCCGCTCGGGAGGTCGAAGCTGGGGGCGGTGCCGTTCAGGCGCAGGTCGCCCGCCGGGAGGGCCGAGGCAGTGGGCACGCCCACGAAGCGCCAGCCGCGGTCCGCAGGGTCGCCGGGGCCCGGGTTGCCGTCGATTTGCAGGGCGCGGCTCAGGCCGACGGCGTACTCGCTGAAGCTGGACACGCCGGTCGCGGCAAACGTCTGCGCGTCGGGGTCGCGGGTGAACTGGCCGGTGACGTCGGCCCAGGGCTCGCCGGGGCCGTCCCGCTTGAGAACGACCTTCCGCGCCCCGCTCTGCGCGCCGTTGAGGCCGCCGTACTGGAGCGTCACGTCCGCCGAGGCGCCCGTCGGGGCCGAAAGACCCCACGCCACGCCCAGGCGGCGCGCGACGGAGGGCACCTGCGAGAAGTCTTCGCCCGCGTCGGCGCCGGTGCGGGGCGCGCCGCTCGCCGTTCCCACGCGGTAGGCCTGCAGCGGGCCGCCGGCATTTTGCACCGCGACCGCCGCCCCGTCGGGGCCGACCGTTCCGCTGCCGCCGGCGATCGTAGCGCTCTGTTCCCCGAGGCCCGCCGCGCTCGGCCCCCGCTGCGGATCTCCCTCCAGCGTGCCGTGGCGAAAGGCATCGGCGTGGTCGTAGGCGAGGCTGTCGCCGGACGCCTCAAAGCGGTAGGCCGCCGCCAGGCCCGCGGTGCTCGGGGCGACCGTGCGGCGGGCCCTCGTGCGCACCTCCGTCGCGGAGAGGGCCTGCGTCCACACCCGCACCTGATCCATCTCGCCGAAGAAGTAGCGCCCACCCCCGCTCCGCCCTACGCGGAAGACATCGTTGGCGGTAAACGAGCCGGTCTGACTCGTGCTGCCCGCGAGCTGTCCGTCGACGTAGATCCGCATCTCACTTCCGTCGTAGACGCCGGCCACGTGCTGCCACTCGCCGGTGGAGAGGGCCACGCTGGAGTTGACCCGCACGGCCGAACCGAACTTCAGCACGAACTGGGGGACATCCGACCCGATGCCCGAATCCCCGATCCGAAGGAGCGCGAGGCCAGTGCCCGCCTCGATGCCGGCGACGGTGTGAATCTCGTTCGGGAACTGGCTGGGCTTCACCCACGCCTCCATCGTGAGGGCCGAGCCGGAGAGGTCCGCGACGGGCCCCTTCACGTAGTCGCCGCTGCCGTCGAAGGCCAGGGCCTGCCCCGCGCCGTAGGGGGCGTCGCCCAGCGAGAGCTGTGGGCTGGTGTCCGACCCCCCGCCCGTGGTCACGGTAAAGGCGGCCTCCGCGGCGGTGCCCGTGGGCACACGGGTGCGCACCGTGGTGTCGGTGGGCGCCGTGAAGGACACGCTCGTGCCGCCGTAGGTGACCCCGGTGGTGCCGCCCAGATTGCTTCCGGAAAGGACGACCGGCCGGCCCGGGGCGGCGGGGTTCGGCGTGACGCTCGTGACCTGCGGGGCGGAGGCGTCGGGGGCCACCTCGTAGGCGCCCATGTTGACGGTGGCGGTGCCGTCCTCGTCGCGGTCCTGGATGCGGGCCGCGCCGGTGAGGTCGGCGGCCACGTCCACCGAGTCGTCGGTGCCCGCGTCGAGGGCGGGGGAGCCGCTCCCGAGGTTGCGACCATCGTCTTTGGTGGCGAAGACGCCGTCCCCGCCCGCCGCAGGACCGCCCGCAAACTGGGGGTCCTGGTCGAGGTTCGTGCTGTTGGCAAACGAGACGC
>CAZSBW010000232.1:0-5170 GCA_964604815.1 uncultured Salinivenus sp.
CCTCGGCCTCCGCCCGCTGGGCCCAGGGGAGCCGGTGAGAGCAGAAGTAGGTGGGGTGTCCCTCGACGATGAGAACAGTTCGCGACATGTACGGACCTCCTTGGAACAACACGCAACGACGGGCTGCAGACAGGCGACACGGGGTCTTCAGGATGAGGGAATCGGCAGGCCGTCCTCAAGATCCTGCTCTTCGATGCCCGAGCCGAACCGACGGACGATCCGTTTAACCGAATCCGGGAGCCACGGGTACACGAGCCTCGCCACTGGGTAGGCGTAGTAGTAGAAGGGCAAGGACAGGTCCCGCACCGCCTTCGCGTTGAGCCGGGCCAGGTGCACGTTGCGGGCGTGCGTGCCGAAATTGCGGTGCCAGTAGCTATCGCTCCGGATGTATCGCACGACCAGCGGTTCCGAAATATTTGCGAGTGTCCACTTCTGGGCGACGCGAATCCACAGGTCCAGGTCCTCATGATCCATGAGGTTCTCGTCGTAGCCCCCGGCATCGATGACGGCGCGCCTCCGGTACATGGCACAACTGTGCGCAATCGGAATGTACTTTGCCATTGCCCTCCTGATCGCCTCGTCGCCAGTGGGGTATTTTCGCACGTATTCCTCGCCGCGAATGCCGTCCTTTCTGTGGTAGTAGGACCCGACAACCCCTACGTCCTCATGGGCCTCCAGATAGTCGACCTGCTTCTCTATTCGGGTCGGCCGGCAACGATCGTCGGCGTCCAGCACAGCGACGAACACGCCATTGGCGACCTCAAGACCGTAGTTCAGGGACGGGGCTCTGCCGCTTCTCTCCAGGGTGCACACCCATAGTCTCTCGTCGTCGAACCTCCGCTGGACCACATCTTCGGTTCCGTCGGTCGACCCATCATTGACCACGACAACCTCCAAATCTTCGTGCGTTTGCGCCAACACACTCTCCACCGCCCCTTCAATGTGATCAGCCTCATTGTACGCCGTAATCAGGACCGTCACGAGAGGCCCCTTGTCCGATACGTCTTCCATAACTTCAAGATAAGAAAGATCACTTCACTAACCCTTCCCAAAAACAACTTTTTTGTACCATATAATCTATTTGTTTTTTGATTTACACCTCGCATACGAAGCAAAATTCCCCCAGAAAACCTTCCTTTTTCTTATCAATTTATTTGATGAGTATTTTTTAGATTCCCGAAAGTTCCTACGTGCATTTTCTATTTTCCAATCTTCACTCCAGACGAGTCTTGAAATATGTTTAGCAAGCTTCCTCCAGTCACCTGGTTCGTGTGTGACTGAGGAAGGCAGAAGCTCCGGAATCCCACCCGCTTGAGAGCTAAGTACCGGACAGGCCCGACTCATTGCTTCTACTAGACTTCGAGGTAGGCCATCCTGGAGCCGTGGATGGAGGTACACATCAATCTCATCGAGCCACCTAAGCACGGGCTCACCGCCCGGGAGAACCCCGTCAAAGGTAACTTGAGGACGGATTCCGAGTTGGGATGCTAATTGAGTCCACCTATCAGGGTTGCCTGGTCCTAGGACGCGCAGCTCATATTCGGGAATATCAGTTCCTACGTGGCTTAATGCCCGAAAGGCATACTCAAGACCTTTGGATTCACTTTCAATAGATCCAAGAAAGCCGAAAGTAAGAGGATCAGACGAACCGCTTCGTATCTTTTGGAGCCTGTGGCGCAAAACAGTTTCGTCAGGCTCCGGAATCATAACGTCCGATATTCCAGCGGTATATCCATTGCTAGGATATCTCTCCTGGAGCGTCTCTTCCGTAACATAAAGTGCATAAGGGGCGCGCTTGACCCAATATTTCTTACGAAGTTCCGCAATCGGAGCGTAGACTTTCGCGGCCATAGAACCATGGTTCCAGAGAGCATCCCACGTTACCCCAACGACCTCAACTGCCCATGGTATCTCTCTCCTCTCGGCCATCTTTACGGCCGTCCAAGCCATTGAAGAATCTCGTCCGACAACTGCATCAACATTGGGAATTACCCTTTCCAGGATAGAACACGTCTGCCATGGACGCTTCATGCGATCGAGAATAGATCCGCGTCGCGACTCTATAAGATGAAACGTGACATTGTCTCGATCAGACCGGTTATAGGCCGATAAGTTGACATCCTTTCCCCTTGGCTTTTTTCTGCCCAAAACATGCAGGTGATCGAAATTATTCAGGTACCGGTTCCATGCACTGCGCGGAAATTGGCCAGGGGACCAAACCCTTCCTCGATCTTCGATGAATTGATGAGCAAACACGAACAATAAATCCACAAAACCAAACCAATCTTCTAATTTTATTTCTACTTAATTATTCGTGATATTTTGACCGGTTTAATTATTCCAATGTAAAAGAGAACTAGTATGAGAAGTATAACATCTTGAATGAGGCTCACGAGGGCGTTCGGAGAGACCCCGCCTCCAACGACCAAATAAAGGAATAGCACCGCTCCCAGGGCATTCTCGTTCTTTTCGTAGAACCGAGCTAGCCACCGGTGAAAGATGCCATACAGAACAAAAAGAAGCACGACACCCGGGATGTAGAAATTCCAGTATGCAGCTCCAACAGGCCCCGGGGGAATCCCCCCTACCTTCGGGGGCGAACTGGCTATTTCCTGTGATCCCGTCGTTCCGTAGAGGTATTTGTTTACGTACGCCCCTGTGGCCCTAGGCTTCTCTGCCCAAATCGCCCGAGGAATAAAGAATAGTGCTGCTCCTACATACGTACGACCGTACAACAACCCCACATCCCTCGGGACACGCCCCACTACAGCGGTGTATCCCCCTCCAGGATTCTCCTTCCGACGCTCAAGCTCTTCATCTGCATGCTCTAGAGACCGAGATACCTGAAGATTAGTGACGATCTCCCAGGCCGGCTTACCGGTCATCGTACTGCCCCGTAGCGCCCCCAGTCCCCCGAATAAAACGAGAGCCGCTGCGGCTACAATAGCTCCACTCATCCAGGGTATTCGCTTATGACGGAGGGTCCACAGAATCAAAAGGAAGACCAGAGGAAAGATAACGTCTGACCGAGAACCGCTCCAGAGAAAAATAGACACCAGTGATACGGCCAGTGTCCCCCAGTACAACGGGTTTTTCCCAGCTGTGTGATCGAAGGCGTACCACACGACAGACGCAATTACCCCGAGACGGATAAGGAGGTCAATGTGCCCAAGTGCGCCGATAGCGCGTTGCCGACCGCTCCCAAGACTGATGAAATGCTCGACGATCCCGCCTCGCAGTTGTACCACGACGAGAAAGACGATGAATGCGCCCCCAACGAGGAGCATTGTCCGGAGTGGCACCTGCTTCGGCTTGTAGACCGTGAGCTTGGGTACCGACGGCCGTACCCCCGAAAAGAATCCAGTATAGTAGGCTACGAGAGAAACGGACTGAAGTGCTTTGGCCTTCACGAGGGTCCAGGCTACCTCTCGCTCCGTAAATCCGACGAGCCCCCCGTGACTCATCTCTGGATGAAGCGGGTCGAAGAAGACGCGCACCGGGGCCAAGAGAGATTCCGGCTCGGGAACAAACTCCTGCGCCAGAGACCACAGCACGGTGAAGATGAGTGGATGCAGCCATCCAAACCCAGGCTTGTAGTAGATAAATGGAAGCACCAGAAGCCCCTGGTAGACGAGCTCAGTTCCGAAGCGCAGGACGGCCAGCGGAAGGGACGGCTCGTGGAGAACTTCGCTGAAGCCTGGCACAAACGCGTTGTAGACCAGCACAAAGATCACCACCGCTGCACGCTGAACCGGAGTCATCGCCACGAAGGGCGAAGCGTTACTCCTGGAAGCTTTCCGAGTTGATATGCTACTCATCTGCAACGGAGTCTCCGCATTCAGCGGACAGTCTAGGCTTTTCCTCAATTAGGCCGCGACTTCTCGAAAAAGATCAAGGTACTGCTGCCCGATCTTTGAGGCGTGAAAATCATGGGCGCGGTCGCGTCCGTTCAGAGCCAGGCGCTTCTGCAGGTCTTGGTCTCGAAGAAGGCGGAGGAGCGCCTCGCTAAGTGCCTCTGCGTTGCCCGGTTCCACCAGTAGTCCGTTTTCTTCGTGGGTGATGATTTCGCCGGGGCCGTGTGGGCAGTCCGTGGACACGACTGGTGTGCCGCAGGCCATAGCTTCCACGATGACATTTCCGAACCCCTCCCACAGTGACGACAAAACAAACACGTCCGCTGCGGCCATGAACTTGAACGGATTCTCGCGGAATCCGAGGAGCGAAACATCGCTTCCGAGATCAAGGTCCTTGATCTGATCCTCGATACTTTCTTTCTGTTCGCCTTCTCCCAAGATCCATAGCTCCGCCTCTATTCGATCTCGAACATGTTGAAAGGCATCCAGCAGGTAGGAATATCCTTTCTGAGGGATTAAGCGGCCACATGCCACGAGTAGCGACATACTGGAGGATCTTTCCGTGTGTAAAGCTACATTCTTCGCCTCGTAGACTTCGTCATCCACGCCAGCGTTGTGGATGACAGACACTTGATCTGGCCCAACCAATTCCATTTCAACCAGTTGTCTCGCGACGCCCTGGGAGAGGGACACGATCTGGTCGGCCTTCGGGTACGTTCGCTTCATTCGCCAAAGTAATATCCGTTCCCGCCAGCTCGCCCTTTCACCGTAGCACATCTTCAGGTTATTCTGTACGCTCAATACAGCGGGCGGAGGGTTTTCGAGTGGGTGTATGGCCCTGATCAGTCGGACATTTACGTGGTCCATGACACTGCACACAACGTCCGGACATTGGTCCACGATGTAGCGGCGTAGAGGACGAACGGACCGCACCAGACGCCACGTGCTGGAGTTAACCCATCCGTCTGACAGAACGATCTGGTTAACAGTGTTGGATAAATCCGACTCGTAGGCTCCGCCCTGTCGAGCAACGGCTACCGTTACACGATGACCCTTATCCTGGATGGCGTCCGCAATCCGCTGGATATGTTTTTCTGCTCCTCCCCCACCGAGGGATGATGTGTAGAAGAGAATTTCCACGGTTTGCTCTTACGTCCAGGACGATACGTCTACGTCGAATTCTTCGGCTAGCTGCTCATTGTAGGGAAGGTAGTGCTCCTTCAGCCGCCGCAGGGCCTGCTCTGTCTCCTTAGGCCTGGTTGAGTCCTCTGACGTGGCCAATGCCATGTATATCTGCTTAACGAGACGTTTCGCAC
>CAZSBW010000233.1:0-5149 GCA_964604815.1 uncultured Salinivenus sp.
TTGGAAGCAAGTAAAACGGAGGGAGCCGCCCTCCAAGTCGTCGCCGAAAGAGGTCTTCCCGTTGACGTTTTCCGCTCTTCCTGTCTTTTTCTGAAAAGTTCTGCGGCTCTCGGGTCTGCAGCGGACCGGGCGTCGTGGGGGCACGAACGAAATGATCCTTCATGAGTCCTTCGGATGGATGATGGCTTTGCTCTCTGGGGAATTCCGGTTGGCACCCCTCGAAATGAAGGAATCACTGATCGGTGGAATGGTGCTCCTGCTGGGCAGCCTCTGGGGCGGCCCGGCGCGGGCCCAGCCCGAGACGGAGCCGAACGCGGTCTACGAGGCCCCGTCGCCGGTGGAGGAGGCGTTCGGGGCGGCGGTTGCGGACGTGGGCGACGTGGATGGGGACGGACGGGCAGATCTGGTCGTGGGGGCGCCGCATGCCACCGTGAACGGGACGCCGAAGGCGGGGCGCATCTTTCTCCTGAATGGGACGAACGGGGTCGTGCTGCGCATCATCGATTCGCCTCAACCGAACGTTGGCGGCCGGTTCGGCTCGGCGGTGGCGGGAATCGGGGACGTAACCGGCGACGGTACGCCCGACCTGGCCGTGGGAGCAGATGGGGACTCGTCGCGGGCGGGACGGGCCTACTTCATTGACGGGGCCGACGGGACGATGCGCCACACGCTGACGTCCCCGAACGCGACGGAGGAGGGTCTCTTTGCCCAGGCGCTCGCGCCGCTCGGCGACGCAACGGGCGACGAGGTGCCCGACCTCCTGGTGGCGGCCCTGGGGGAGGATCGGGTCTACCTCATCGACGGGGCCAAAGGGGCGGTGCGCCGGACGCTGGCCGTCGAGACCGACGCCCACGCCCACTTCGGGCACGTGGCGGTCCCGGGCGACGTGACGGGAGACGGCACGCCGGACGTGCTCGTGGGGGCCTCCACGGCAACCGTGGGAGACCGCTCTGGGGCCGGGCGCGCCTACCTGTTCGACGGTCGGGACGGCACCCGGCTGCGGACTCTGACCGAGCCTGCGCCGCACCACGGGCACTTCGGCTATCTCGTGGCGGGCGTCGGGGACGTGGACGGGGATGAGACGCCAGACGTGGCCGTGGGCGCCGCGTCCGGTCCGGCGGACGGCGGAACGGTAACCGTCTACAGCGCGGCCGACGGCACAGTGCTCCATACGTTCTCGCCGCCTGCTCCGACCGACGATGGCCATTTCGGGTACGAGGGCGTCGGACTGAGCGACGTGGGCGGTGATGGCACATCGGGCCTCCTGCTCGGGACGCGGGTACCCGTCCCCGACGGCGAGCACGCGGGGCGGGCGCACCTGATCGGTGTCCGGGGCAATCGGCTTCGGACGTTCTCGGCGCCGGAGGCCGGGCCGACCGCCGGGTTTGGGAGCGTGGTGGCAACCCTGAGCGAGCCGGGCGATTCAGCCGCGACGGCAGTCCTGGTGGGGGCGCCGGGGGCCGCCGTGGACGGGACGGACGGGGCGGGGCGTGTCTATCGGTTTGCGCTGCCGTAGCTGACGGGCTCCGTTATCCACAGTCGGCGAACGGCCGGTCATCAGGGCAAAATATATAACGGAAGTCCCGACAGCCGCCGCTCAGCCGGGGAAAGCGAGCGGGATTGCGCGTTCTACTTCCGTTATTGATCCAAGACTCCCAGTCACTGTTCGACGTAGGTGGGTTATCCACAGGCCTGTTCACAATGACGGGAAAGAACGAGACGTTTGGGTTGCCACAATAACGGATGTTCTATGAGCGTTCCTGGGTTGACGGCGGGGCTGGGAAAGGGGAGGCGGTGCGGGCGGCCGGTCCGTTCGAATTCCGCGCGGAACGCCCAGCACGCCCCGACCTACCGGAATCCTCCAGGGGGACTGGTCGTTTAGAAGATCCTTTTGCAGCGGAATCGCCCGCTGTGTTGCCGGCGTTCTGCCTTCACACGATCCGACCCTAGCGCACCATGCCCGACGAAAGTAGTGCTTATCCGCACCCGAGCGACTTTGAGGTGAAGCGGCCCACGTACCACGAGGACGAGGACGGGTTCGTGACGGCCACCATTTCGATCTCCCCCTTCAGCGTAGAGGGCGAGAGCTCAACCAAGGCCGGGGCCCGCCGCGCGGCCATCTACGAGGCCAGCAAGACCTACGCTTCGTACCACCCCGACTACGACGAGGAAAATCCCTTCCCCGAGCACTTTGTCGACCGTCAGGACACCGAGTGGGAGCGGCTCCCCCCGTTCGAGCGCAGCACCTACGGCGACTACCGCTTCACCGACGACCTCGGCGAGGAGGACTACGTGGACATCGAAACGATGCTGATGTGGGACGTGCGACCGGACGAGATCATTGACGACGAGGAATAACGTTTGTTCTTGTCGGGATGGGAGGATGTCTTCCGTCTTGATCGCGGATGGAGCGCTCGGTCTACCTTCCCCATCCCACATCCGTTATTGCCCACGTTCTGGATCAAGGAGGTAACGCCTTGGAAATGAGCGCAATCCAGTATCCCGTGTGGACAGAATGTGGAAAGAAATGCTTGATACTCCCGTGGACGGACCGTATCTATCTGAGCGGAGTAATGTTGTCCCCTTGACACCGCTCTGACGACGGGCGCGCACGGACGCCTCCTCCGACGGCGACTTCCGTTTTTGCTTCCCTGATCGCGGGACCGAAAGCGAGACCCGGCGACGGGGAGAACGGAAGTGCCTGGCGGAACGACCCTTTCCGCCGACGTATCCTTCTCCTTGCTGGCCCCCACGGCATCCGTGACCCTCTGGGGGCCGCTTCAACAGAATTCGTCACCAAAACCTCCGTCTTTGAACAGTATGTCCCAGCCCTCTTCCTCCTCCACGGACGCTTCCGACTCGTCCGACGTCGTCGATCCGGCCCAGCAGAGCATGGGCGACGGGGCCGTGCGCATGGCGCCGGCCGCCGACGTGCCCGATCGACAGCTCCACCTCGAACAGAGCGACCTCATCGAGGACGACCGCACGAACGACGACATCTTCGAGACGTCGATCTCGGAGGAGGTCTACGAGCAGAACTACCAGTACGGCACCGACACGCACGTGCCCGACACGTGGTATCGAAATGCCCGTCACTTGGCCTCGGTCGAGAAGGACAAGGAGCACTGGACTCAGCAATTCTATCAACTCCTTAGCGGGCACGGCCTGCCCACGGGTCCGTTTCCGTTCACGCCCGGCGGCCGCATCTTCGCCAATGCGGGCACGTCCCTCGGCAAGGCCACCTTGATAAATTGTTTCGTATCGGGGTTTCAAGGCTACGATCAGGATTCAATGGACGAGATCCAGGCCGAGCTCACCCGCCAGGCCAAGATTCTGGCCTCCGAGGGCGGCTATGGCTTTTGTTGTCATGTCATGCGCCCGCGCGGCTCCCGCATCGGCGGCGTGGGGTCGATGACGCCCGGCGCCGTGCAGATGCTGGACGTGTGGAACGAGCAGGCCGCGACCATCGTCGCCGGCTCCGGCATGCAGTCCGACCGCGACGACGTAAAGGACAAGATCCGGAAGGGCGCCCAGATGGTGACGATGGGCGTGTGGCACCCCGACATTATTGAGTTCATCAAGGCGAAGCAGGAGCCGGGGCGTTTGCACAAGTTCAACATGTCGGTGCTCGTCAATGACGCGTTCATGGAGGCGGTCAAGAACGACGAGGAGTGGGCCCTCCGTTTCCCCGACTTCGAGGGCGAGCCTGAATTTTACAAGGAGCACTGGGACGGCAACCTGAAGGCGTACGAGGCGAAGGGCGGCACCGTAAACGTGTGGCGCGACCCGGCCACCGGCGAGAAGGCCATCTACGAGGCCCGGGAGATCTGGGACCTCATCATGGACTCGACCTACAACCGCAACGAGCCCGGCGTCATTTTTGTCGACACGATCAACCGGGAGAACAATCTTCAGTACGCCGAGCACATCAACGCCACGAATCCGTGCGGCGAGCAGGTCCTCCCGGTCGGCGGCGTGTGCCTGCTGGGCAACTTCAACCTCACGCAGTTTGTGGATCAGGACGCGGGCGAGATCGACTACGACCTGCTCGACGACCTCGTCCCCTCGGCCGTTCGCTTCCTCGACAACGTCAACGACCTGAGCTACGTCCCGCTCGAGGAGCAGCGCTGGAATCTGCAGCAGAAGCGCCGCATCGGGCTCGGCCACTTCGGCGACGGCTCGGCGCTCATGATGATGAAGAAGCGCTACGGCTCGGAGGAGGGCGTGTAGGTGATGCGCGAGTTCCAGCAGCACCTGGCCAACAAGGCCTACCAGGCCAGCGCCCGCCTCGCGGAGGAGAAGGGCGCCTTCCCGCTCTTCGACAAGGACGAGTACCTGTCGAACCCGTTCGTCCAGCGGCTCTCCGACGAGACGAAGGAGATGATCGGCGACCTCGGGCTTCGCAACTCGCACCTGCTCTCGATTCAGCCGACGGGCAACACCTCGACGCTCGCCAACGCGCCGTCGAGCGGCATCGAGCCGGTCTTCATGCACAGCTACATCCGGACGTCGGAGCAGCCGGCCCTGCCCGACGGGCTCACCGCGCCGGAGATGTCGCCGCGGGCCTACTCGGCGGGCGACACCGTCGACGCCGACGGAACGGGCTGGGCCGCCGAGGAGCACGGCGACGAGGTGGTGCTCCGCTGCACCGAAGAGGGGTACACGCAGTGGCAGATTCACCCGACCCGCGGGATCTGCAAGGACGAGCAGGTGGAGGACTACGCCGTCCGCCACATGAAAGACTGGGGCGAGTGGGACGCGGAGGCCGACTGGGCCGTCACGACCCGCGACCTGGACGTCGACGACCACCTGCGCCAGATGGAGGCCCTCGCGCCCTTCATTGACTCGTCGATGTCGAAGACGGTAAACGTCCCAGAGGATTACCCCTTCGAGGACTTCAAGGACCTCTACCGGAAGGCCTGGGAGACCGGCTCCATCAAGGGCGTGACCACCTACCGCGCCGGCACCATGAGCGCCGTTCTCTCCGGCGACGAGGAAGAGGACAACACGGTGCCCCGCACCGAGGCCCCCGACCGCCCGGACGAACTGCCCTGCGCCATTCACCGCGTGCGCTACCAGGGCGACCATTGGACTGTGCTCGTCGGCTTCCTCGACGACAATCCGTACGAGGTCTTTGCCTTTAAGTCCG
>CAZSBW010000234.1:0-5137 GCA_964604815.1 uncultured Salinivenus sp.
AAGGTGGCCGCGCACGGCGGCCTCAACCTGAGCGTGCTCGACGGCTGGTGGCCCGAGGGCTACAACGGGGAAAACGGCTGGGCCATCGGGCCGGAGCCGACGGGCGACTACGGCGAGGCCGATCCTGAGGTTCAGGACGAGCAGGATGCCGAGTCCCTCTACACGCAACTGGAGGAGGAGGTTATTCCCACCTTTTACGACCGCAACGACGACGGGCTGCCTACCCGCTGGATCTCGATGATGCGGGAAGCGATGACGGGCCTGCCGGGATCCTTCAGTGCGAAGCGAATGGTGATTGACTACGTGGAGGAGATGTATCGGAACGGATCTGCGTAGAGATCCTGGTCCCTCTGGTGAAGGCCTTCGGGAGGCGATCTGGGGGCCAGCTCAATTTCTGTCTCCATTGCTCAGTTGCGCCGAGGAGCCTTTCAGTATCAACCACCTCGGCTGGGATCTCTTCTGTCGGGGAAACTGATCTGCGAGTGTTCGCACAGATCGGCAGTGATTCGGGGCATTCGGCATTACTGATCCGTGCACGGGTAGGTAAACATTATTCTCCGTAAGAGGAGAACCGTGTTATGCTATCAGTGGAGATCGTCTTTAGAAACCCATTCACGTATCATTAGAACCGCCCGTCCCATCCATCGCAGCCGCAGTTCGGCTCACAGACGTTCGACGTGTCGATCGGAACGGAAAGCACGTCCCTGTAATAGCTTCGGAACGAGCCGATCCCGCCCGGAACGTTGACGCTGTCGCTTACGGTCGACTCGGTTGATTGCGGGCCGAAATGAGTGTACCGTACGAGCAGCTCGTCGACGTCGAGTTCGTGGCACCACGTCGGTGGGGGGATCGACGGGTCCGGTTCTGTACACGGCGCAGGAGTGTTCAGAATATCCAAGGGGGTAAACGAGGTGCTCGCCTGGTCTGGAGCGTCGCCGCTTCCCACACCCACCGCTGTTTGTTCGCGGTTCCCTCGATGCTGGAAGCCGACGGCCATGTCTACGTCGCTCGGGGACTGAACGGGTTCGAGCGTGACCTGAATAGAGGTATCACAGTCCATCCCGGTCGGTTCGGCGCTGGCCTCCGCAATTCGGGGCGTCGTGGTCGTGGCCTGTACGCTGTCGGTTCCCTGTTTCGGGTGCACGGTCACCCGGTACTGCGTTTCGGGGCGGATGTCCATCAAGGCCCGGAAGTTGTGCGTATAGACGTTGTCATACTGCACGACGGAGTCCTGAAGCGTTTCCGTCGCGCCGCGATCCACGTCCGTCAGCGTCACCGTCACGTTCAGCTCCCGAGTGGAATCGCGCGTAAGCGGAGTGTTCAGGTCTCGCACGCGCACGTGGTTCGTGTCCGCATACACGTTCAGGGCTCCGTGGATGGAGTAATTTCCCCTTTCTCGATTCAGGGGATCAAAGTTGTTCTCGCATCCCGAAAGCAGGACCAACAGTCCGAGGAGGAGGACCACGAGGGTGTTGTCCAAAACCGGCCGTATCATGAGCATGAATCAGAAGTACAAAGCCATTGGAGAAGTCAGATGCCTCCCGTGTTTGCTGCTGCAGCCTTTCGGACGAGAATATTCGCGAGCACCGGTCATCGGAGCTCCTGCCGTTTCCATGCGGGCGCTTCAGTTGAGCCGCGTCTGGATGGAGATGTAGGGAAGAAGGGGGGTCTGGTTGACGCGTCGGAGGGTGCTCGCATCGAAGTAAGCAATGTTCTGTCGGTTGTAAATGTTGATCGCCCCGATCTTGGCCTTTACGGACAGGGTCGACGTAATCTCAAACGTCCGTCGTACTGACACGTCGAGTCGGTGGTAGGGGGAAAGCCGCGCTCCGTACGGACGACTGAAGTAAATCTGCGCCGTTCCGGGCTCCCTGATCGGGTTCTCTTCGGGAACATCGAGGGCGAGGTTGTACGCGAAGATTTGTGTGTAGGGCCGTCCAGATCCGAACTCCCACCGGAGGCTCGCGGTGTATTTTCCCAGGCTGTAATTCGCCGTTGCGTTCACCTTGTGGCGGCGGTCGTGAGGAGGATGGTACTCGAAGATTTCTCCGTCAATCCAAGCCCCGAGACTCTCCGACGTGGCCTCGTACGTCACCTTCGACCAGCCGTACCCGAGCGAGACGTACAGCGGGGATCGTCCGTATTCCAGCCGCAGATCGACCCCGTAGGCGCGCCCGTTTGCCTGCGCCGTCTCGAGAGCAAGCTGCGGCTCGGGAGTCCACTTCGACACAGGGATGTTCTCGTAGTCCTTGACGTACCCTTCGACGTTCGCCTCCACGTGGGAGCCGATGCGCTGTCGGTACCCAAGGAGGCCGTGCAACGCCCTCGGCGGGGATATGTCCTCGGCGTTGGGCTTGAGAACCGTGAAGACCGTGCCGGCGTCCCGCTGATCGGTGATGCCCGAGTCAACTTGGCGGTACCTTCCCCCAGCCAGAGTCACTTCCTGATCGTCTCCGCCCCCCGGACGATAGGACAAGCGGAGACGAGGCTCGAGGGTCGGACTGGTACTGAGCGTAACCTGCGACCCCAAACTCGGCTCGATGGTGAGGTGATCGTGAGGCGTCAGTTCAGTGGCGACGTGCGCCCGCAAGACTTCCGCAGGGTCCTCAAATGTTTGGGTATCTGCAAACCGCTCGTCCAAGACGGCGGTGTAGCGGGTCAACTTGGCGTCAATGCCGTAATCAAACGAAATCCCGGCCGCCTCGGCCTGCACGTCAACCTTAAAGAAGAGTTGTCGCAGCCCAGCCGTTCGCTCGGCCTTTCCTTCTGCCGTCTCTGCATTCTGATAATTGCTGTACCCGATCGTTATGTCGAAGGGCCGAGTAAAAATATTCCCCACTCCTCGGCAGCGCGCCCCCACGACCGTATTCGACCAGGAGAGGGAGAAGTCCCGATCGGGATTGATCTCCCCTTGGTCGGCCGTTCGCAGTCCCGTTGCGTTGCAGTAAAATTTATCTGTCTGGTAGGTGTATCGCCCCAAGACGTCGTAGAACGAAAAGGGCGCCTTCTGAGACGTAAGGTGCGGAGACGTCTGCTTGATTGTAGAAATCCGTCCCATCACGTTGAAGGATTCCTGTCCCTTGTCAACCGGTCCCTCAGCCTGAAAGGACACGAGGGACGGGCTAAGGGCCGCGCTGCTTTCGAAGCGTTTCATGTTGCCGGGCGTCACCTCTACGTCCAGAAGGGCCGAGGTAGCCCCCATGTGCTCGGCCCCGAACCCGCCTGTATAGAGGTCCGCGCTCTGGACCATCTCGCTCGGAAATGCAGAATAGGCGCTCGAAATGTGGAAGGGCTTCGTGATCGGCAGATTGTCAACCAGGACTTGATTTTGGAAAGGCGTTCCGCCCCGGATATAGAAATCCCCTCCTCGTCCCCCAACGGTCACCACCCCCGGCAACGTTTGAAGTTGAGCGGCGAGATCTCCCCCCGGTGCCGCCGTTGGAAGCCGCTCAATGCTGCTTCCGCTGATGGTGCGCACGCCTGCCTGCCCGGTGGTGACCTGCCGCTCTTCCTTGACCACCACCCTGCCGAGCTGCTGCGGATCGACCTTCAGGGCAATCCGCTCAACCACCCGCTCTCCTGGACCCAGGGTGAAGACCTTGGTGTACGTTTCGTGCCCCACGAAGCTGATTTGCAGGCGGTACGAAGCCGGGACAACGCCATCAAACTGATGGTATCCATCCTTGTCCGTCACGCCGGTGTACCGACGATCCTCCTTCGCCTCGTCGGTGCCTGTGCGGGTGAGGAGAGCATTCGCACCTGCTACGGGATTCCCGTCGCCCTCCGAGGTCACGAGGATCCGGAGCGTCGCTCGATCTTTCTCCTGGGCCGATGAAAGGGAGACGGTTCCCAGCAGAAGTCCCACGGCCATGCAAAGGCAGGCCCCGACACGAAAGCATCTCGCACCTTCGTCGACGACGAAAGGCCAGTTCAGTTGCTGGAGGCGTAGACGCATAGCGGGTTGGACCCTTCTGAACGGAGCGAAGCAGGCAATCCCAGATTGCCTGGCGGCTCCCTCAGAATGACGAGCCCCTCGCGACCCAGAAAGGGCCTCTTGAATGTGCAGCCTGAAACCGGAGGGATGTCTTTTGTCACGAGGGGAGCCGAATGCCCTTGGCAGCGTCGCCGTGAACGGGTGCGCCGCGAGGCAGTCGTCTGCTGGTGAATGTTATTTATCCTGAAGGAGCATCATCCTCGCGGGGGACCCGTCAACGTGACGGATACTCGCCCATCACGAGCGACGTGAGGATATGTTCTCCCCTGCCAGAACATCTGAGACTGGGTAGAATACGGACCCTGCTGTCAATTCATCCACTCCTACGTATCCGTCCATGCTACGTTCTCGTCGTTCTTTCCGCCGCCTCGTCTCCGGCGAGCGAATAGAGAACCTGAACGAAAGTGGAAAACGATCCCGACGCCTGACGTGCTGGGCAGACCGTCCCGCCGGTCCTCACACGCCCCCGAGAGAACGAGTTGATACCCAGCCGGTCGCGCCGTCGTCCAGCTGGACTTCGGTCCACAGGGAGCGGCGCGCGCGTACGTGCAGCATCGTGCCTTCCGGCAGGGTCGTGTCCGAGACGGCGTCTGCGGACGGGGCCGCGCGGAGGGGAACCCGGTCGGCCACGACGACGGCCCGGTCCCGGGCCGAGTGGACGTAGGAGGTGCCCAGCGCGACGACGACGAACAGGAGGCCGGCGGTCAAGGGCCCCCATACCAGCGGATGGCGGCCGACCGCGGTTCCACGGGCCCGGAACCTGACGACGGCGACGGCCAGGCCGCTTCCCAGGAGCAACCAGCCCGCCACGAAAATCGACAGGGGCGACCAGTTACGGACGACCCGATCGAGTCCGCGCGGGGGCAGCCGTTCGGGATATACGCCGGCCTCGCGACGGGCCTGCTCCAGATTGTGCTGAAGCCGTGGATCGTTGGGGCGAAGCCGCTGGGCCTTTTCGTAGTAGCGGATTGCCTCGCCCAGCCGGCCGAGCCGGACGAAGGAATTCCCGAGGTTGTAGTAGAGCGCGCCACTTGTGTGTCCGGTGTCGAGGATCTCTCGATAGACCGCCGCGGCGCGGTCGTACTGGCCCTGGGTGTAGGCCGCGTTGGCCGTGTCAAACTGGCGGTCCAGGCTGTCCGGTTG
>CAZSBW010000235.1:0-5137 GCA_964604815.1 uncultured Salinivenus sp.
CCGCAAACTGAAACGGTGACAATCTACCGGGACGACGGTTCGACCGAGACGCTCGACCGTCCTGAAACGGTGAAGGCCGACACGGTGGTCGACGGCTTCACGCTCCCGATGGCGCGCATCTGGAACCCGCTGGATGAATCGGAATGACGAGTGATGCGTGAGGAGTGATGCGTGAAGCGCAAGAGCGACATTTCTGCTTCCTCCATTACGCATCCAATTTCACAATCCCAGCCCCAAACACAAGGCAGGCAGCCGACTTCCACTTGAACTGTGCACTTGGACAACGCGCCCCATGTCGCGCTCCCAAGACTCCGACAGCGCCCTCTCCTCCTCCACCTCTGCCGGCGAGGTGTCGAGCCTCAACCCCAACCTCGGCGTCCAGTCTCCTCGGGCGAAGAATCACTCGAAGACAGTCGAGACCTACGTAAAGGGCATACGGAACCGGGATCGCGTCGTGCTCAGCCAGGCGATTACTCTCCTCGAAAGCACCCGCTCGGAGCACCAAGAGAAGGCGCGAGGAGTGCTGGACGAGGTGCTGCCCGAGACGGGCGACTCGATTCGCGTGGCGGTCACCGGCGTGCCGGGCGTGGGCAAAAGCACGTTCATCGAATGCCTCGGGCCGCGGCTGGTCGAGGGCGGGCACCGCCTCGCTGTGCTCACCATTGACCCCAGCAGCAAGCGCTCGAAGGGAAGCATTCTCGGGGACAAGACACGAATGGGCGCGCTGGCCTCCCGCGACGACGTGTACATCCGCCCCTCCCCCACCGCCGGCACGCTGGGCGGCGTGGCCCGTAAGACGCGCGAAACGATCCTCCTCTGCGAGGCCGCGGGCTACGACGTTGTTCTCGTGGAGACGGTGGGCGTGGGGCAGTCGGAGGTCAAAGTGCGCTCGATGGTTGACTTTTTTCTTCTCCTCGCCCTCGCGGGAGCGGGCGACGAATTGCAGGGCATCAAGCGCGGAATTGTGGAGATGGCCGACGCCATCGCCATCAACAAGGCCGACGGTGAGAACAAGGCCGCCGCCGAGGATGCCAGAGCCGAGTACGAGCGCGCCCTCCACCTGCTCGGCGAGACCGACTCCGGCTGGGCGCCGCCCGTGCTCACCTGCTCGGGCCAGACGGGCACCGGCATCGAGGAGGTATGGGAGGCGGTCGAACGGTACCGCTCAGAAATGCAGCAGACCGGCTACTTCGACGCGCAGCGGCGGCGCCAGGCGCGGCACTGGATGTACCAGACCATCGAGCAGCGCCTGCAAGACGACTTCTTCTCCAGCGCCGACGTCCAAAGACGTCGGGACGAGATCGAGGACGCCGTGCTCGACGGCGAACTCAGTTCGTTTGCTGCCGCGGAGAAACTCCTGTCCGTGTACCGCGACTCTCACACGGAACCGTGAGAAGCTGTTTGGTGGATGGATGAGAAGCCGAGACACAGTGGGCGACGCTGCAAAATGGCGCTCAAATGACCCCTTGTAGCGGCGCTACCAGGGGAATGCAGAAGCCATTTTGCACGAGATCCACGAAGTCGCAGGCCTCAGACAATCCGCCAAACAGCTTCTCATTGCTCTCTGGAGAAATTGGCACTGGGCGGCCGGAGGAACCAACAGGCCCCCAACCAACAGCGGAGAAAGGAGCAGAGTCGCGCCGCCGAGCCGTCCCACAGCCCGTTTTTCACCTCGACTCGCTGATACGGCGCAAAATTCTCTGGACGAACGCCTCCCTTTCGGCTCTTGTATCGTCACGGACGTCCCGCCCGCCGATCTGTACGATGGTCCCTTCTTCGTTCATTTCCGCGAACCTCATCACGTCGGCAAAGGAGACCGCTCCGTGAGGACGATGCCCCCGAAAAACAGTCCGAAGAACAGATTGAACCCACTGCTGCTGGCCATTCAGATACAAAACGGGAACGAACGCTTGCTCTGGACCCGACCGGTACAGAAAGTGAATCGCCTGTAGTTTTTCCTCAAAGCCACGATCGGCAACCCCAAACTGATAGTCGATGCGCACGTAGTTCGCGTCCGTTGGTTCGATGTCCGCCATCGTGCCCAGCTGATCCTTAAGCTCTGAGAGCGAAAACGCCTCCGATGGGGCAGGCCCGCGCTTCGCCGTCAGGGTATCTCGCCGGGCAATCACGTCCGTGATCGAGTTCAAGAAACGCTCGAGAGGGTTCCTTCTGCGGTTCCCGAGAGGAACGAGAAGCCGACTCGTTTGCAGCCAGCGGTACTCCGTCTCATTCGTCAGAGGCACTGAATACACGATGCTCGTGCTGTCAGGAAGCAGCGACTCAAGACGCGTTTTCTGGGAATCAGAAGGGACCAGCGACCGTGACACGCTCAGTCGACTCAAATGAGGGAACTGCCCGACGCTCGACGGTAGGCTCTCAAACTCGTTGTACGACAGATTCAGTCGCCTCAAGTCTGTAAGCTGATCGATCCTCGACGGAAGGTCGGATAGGCTATTGCCCGGTATCTCCAGCCGCCTCAAGCTCGTGAGTCCTTCGATGCTCGACGGAAGGTCGGACAGTCCCCTGTCGGACAGATTGCCGGCGACCTCCAGCCTTCTCAGGCGCGTAAGCTGCCCTATGTCCTGCGGGAGGCTCGTCAAACCGTTGTTCGAAAGATCCAGCCGTCGGAGATTCGAGAGCTGGTCCGTGGTAGACGGAAGTTCAGTCAAGGCATTCCGCGACACGTCCAACCTCCTCAAGTTTGCAAGGTCACCAATGCTCTTCGGAAGAACGTTCAGACCGCCGGCCTCCAATCCCGTGGCGTTCCCGTTCCCCGAAAGGTCAAGCTGCCGCAGATTGGCGAGCTGACCGATCGTGGACGGAAGATCGCTCAACGCGTTGCGCGACGCGTTCAGCCTTCTCAAGCTCGTAAGCTCACCGATGCTCTGCGGCAGGCGCTTTATTCCATTGTCTGAGAGATCGAGCTGCCGTAGATTTGAAAGCTTCGAAATGAAGGATGGAAACTCGGTTAGTTCGTTGCCCGACACGTTCAATCTCCTCAAGCGCGAAAGTTGTCCGATGCTCTCTGGAAGTTCGCTCAAGCCAAGTTGTGACACGTCCAGTCGTTTCAAGTCAGCGAGCTTCCCGACCCCCTGAATGTCCCGCGGGTTGTTTATCCACCAGTTGCCCGATAGGTCGAGCCACTGCAGATTCGGGAGCTGCCAGACGGTGGAGGGAAGCTCGGTTAGCTCGTTGCTTGACACGTCGAGTTTTCGCAGGTCGGTGAGCCGGCCCAGGCTTCCTGGAAGCTCGCTCAAGGCGTTGTCCGACAGATCCAGTTCCTGGACTCGGCTCCACTGCCGGATGCCCTCAGGAAGACTCGTTAGCTTATTGCCGGACAAATCGACCCGCTGAAGAGACCTGATCCGCCGGATACTGTCCGGAAGGCCGACCAAGTCGCGATCGGACAGGTCGAGCGTGTCCATCGATGCAGCGGCACGAACCGATTCACGGACGGAGGGCGGCAAGTCCCCCATCAGCGCCGCTTCCACCTTCCGGCGATGCGCGGCCATCTTCTCCGCGAGATCCGGCGGCACGGCGCCGGTTGCCGTCATCTTGACGTGTGCCCGCTGGGCCCTGCCGAGATCTTCCTCTTCATGCCGGATCCTCGCCACGAGCGCAAAGCGGCGTGCCTGAAGGGTGTCGACCTGCGGCCCATCCTGCCGGGCAAGAATTGCCCTGAGACTATCCAGGTCGTCCGTGTTCTCGTGCGTCAAACCGACGTTGTTGTAGGAGGCCTCGACCACGCGAAGGAGGGTCTTCGCCCGTAGAACAGGCACCCGACCCCGAAGCGAGTCCACCGTCGAACCACTTCTCCCAGAAAGAATCTCTTCGGCGCGGTCCAGATGCGTGAGGGCGTCTTCCCACTGCCCGTCCTCGTACGCGCTCTCGGCCTTTCGGTAGGCAACTTCCCACGGACCCTCTGCTTTGTCGACCCGGCTTTCGTGCCACACGATCCCTTCGTTCCAGGAGGCAAGGATGTCGTCGTCCCCGTCGCCGTCGACGTCCGCCGCGTGGATGGACTTGACCTCGTGGGTGGCAACGACACGCTGGGGACCGAAGCCGCTTGTGTCCGCCCCATTCTCATCGATCTGGTTTTCGTACCACGCAATCCGATCCTCGAACGCGGTGAGGGCATCCTCGTCGCCGTCGCCGTCGACGTCCGCCGAAAAGACGTTGCAGTGCACCGAGTGTTGGGCCTTCTCATAGAGAGAGCACCGGCGGACCTCGCTGAAAAGGACCTGCTTGGGTCCGAATCCATCAGCATCGGCCCCGCGCTCTCCCACCTGGTTTTCGTACCACGCGACCTCGTCAACAGTGCCCAGGAGCAGATCCGGGTCCCCATCCCCGTCCAGGTCCACCGCGTGAATGATCTTGGGCTCAATCTCATCTGCCGTGATGGTCTGCGTGTCCCGAAAGCCCGTGACTCCGGTCCCACTCGTTCCGCTTTGAATTTTTGCCCACGCAACCCGGTCCGCGAAGCGGAAGAAAAGGTCCTCTCCTCCCTCTTCGTCCACGTCGGCCGTAGTAATTGCCTTCGGGGGCTCCGAAAAAACGAGCGTGGAGTCCCTGAAGCGCTCCCCGTCGGCGTCCGCATCGCCGATTCGATTTTCGAACCAATCAGCTTTGTCAGTCATCCTCATTGCTACCTCGGACGGGGCAAGAACATCCACACGCCCGTTCCCATCGAGGTCCGACACCTGCACGGACGCAGCTCCGCGCGCATCGGTCGTGATGAGCCGCTGTTCGCCAAAGCCGTCTGCGTCGGCCCCGCTCTCCCCGACCCGATTTTCGTACCACGCAATCTCCCCATTGTCGGGGGTAACGGAAAGAGCATCCACGTCCCCATCCCCATCAAAGTCCCCCGCGTGGGCCGACGAAAGCTCGCGCAACTTCACGATGATCTGCTCGGAGCCAAAGCCATCGGAATCTGCCTCCCCCTTTCCCATTTCATTTTCGAACCATGAGATCGCAATGTCCTTCTCCTCCGTGTCCGAGGAACCACCAAGAACAACGGTCCCTTCTTCCGTAAGGTCGTAGTTGGACGTAAGAATGTCCGGATGGCCGTCTTCATCCACATCGGCCGTTACGACATCACCGTACGAGTCACTCGCGATTTTGCGCTGTTGAAACTGGG
>CAZSBW010000236.1:0-1892 GCA_964604815.1 uncultured Salinivenus sp.
CGCGTCTGGTCGCCACGTCCGGTCCTTACGAAGAACGATCGGCCGCCCGGTGGTATAGGATAACTGGTTTTATCCTATACTACCAGGGTCATTGTTCTGCATATAACGGCGAGATGCAACCGGTCTTCAGGGCGGGATGATCTCGCGAGGCTGAACTCGGAAGTCAATAATCTGACTTTACCGGTTGTCACAGCTTTGATCGCTAGTGCAATCAGAAAGCAGATTTCGAGATCGAACAAACGGCCAGCATGGCCCGTCCATTCATGTTAGTTTCATTAGAGATTTCAGGTACCACACCAGGTATCTCTCCCCGCTCCATGTCGGAATCAGCACACTTGGGTCACCACTTGGCTACGCTATGGCTCTGCGTTTGAGGTCTGTTCTTGCCACGTTCGTGATTGTTTGTACTTCGCTTGCCTCGGCGTCGGCACAGCAGCCCGATGCGGACAGTGCTGCTACCGAATCACCGATTGTCGACTCCTTTCAGGGAGCCCTCGCTCGGTTTAACGCCGCAAGCCCGCCGACTCCCGCCGACAGCGCTCGGCTCCGCCGGTGGGCCGACTCGCTAAAGACGACGGGAAATGAGATTCGGAAATCAGACCCGTCCCGAGCACGAAGCCTGCTGGGCGAGGTCCTGGACGGATACCGCACCCTGGCGGACTCGGCGGAGATGGCTGGGACAATTGAGAAGGTCGGGGAGACGCTCTACTATCAAGCGCAGTATGAAGAGGCCCTGCCCCGCTACCGGAAAGCCTTGAAGATCCAGCGAGCGATCGGCGACCGAGCAGGCATCGCACACACGCTGAACAGCATCGGACTCGTCCATCGGAACCAGGGCCGCAATGAAGAGGCCCTGGCCCGCTTTCAAGAGGCACTGGAGATCAGTCGAGAGGTGGGCGACCAAAGAGAGATCGCCAGCGGGCTGGAACACATCGGGACTGTCCGAGGGAACCAGGGACGCTTTGAGGAGGCATTGGCTCGCTTCCAGGAGTCCCTGGAGATCTGGCGAGCGATCGGCGATCAGCGAGGCATCGCTGACGTGTTGGGTAACATTGGGATTGTCTACCGGTACCAGGGCCGCTATGAGGAAGCACTGTCCCGCTTTCAAGAGACACTGGAGATCCGTCGGGAGATGGGCAACCAAAGAGAGATTGCCACCACGCTAAACAACATTGGGAATGCGTACGGAAAACAGGGCCGCTACAAAGAAGCGTTAAGGCACCTCCGGGAATCTCTGGAGATCAAGAAGCAGATCGGTGACCAAAGAGGCACTTCCAGAACATTGAACAATATCGGAGTTTTCTACGAGGAGCAAGGCCGATTCGAGAAAGCCCTGCTCTACTACCGGAAATCCCTGAAGATCAAAGAGGAGATCGGCGACCAGCAAGGTATCGGCAGGGCGCTGAACAATATCGGGCTTGTCCACGAGAGGAAGGGGCGATACGAGGAGGCTCTGGCCCGTCTTCAGGAGGCCCTGGAGATTCGGCGGAAGATTGGTGTGCAGAGAGGAATCGCCTCTACGCTCAATATCATTGGAGATGTCCACCGGAGCCGAGGTCAGCACGAGGAGGCGCTGAGCTACTATCGGAAATCCCTGAAGATCAAAGAGGAGATCGACGACCGAAGAGGCATTGCCAGAACACTGAACAATATCGGACTGCTCCATGAGGAACAGGGCCGCTTTGAGGAGGCGCTGGGCCAATACCGAAAGGCGTTTGAGATCAACCAGGAGATCGAGGCTCGCCCCGGTATCGCCAGCAATCTCGAGAACATCGGGGAGATTCATCTCTTGCACGACCGTCTATCGGCCGCGACGGATACGCTCAACTCCTCGATCCACCTTGCTGAGAGACTTCGCCGGGATGCCGCTTCCCCGAAGGCCCGCCGCTCGT
>CAZSBW010000236.1:1902-5113 GCA_964604815.1 uncultured Salinivenus sp.
CGTTGCTTTCAACTCAGATCGACGCCTACCGGGCCTTGACCACCGCCCACGTCCGCTCCGGCCGCCCCGACTCGGCACTCCGCGCCGCCGAGCGGGCCCGGGCCCGCCTTCTGGCCGACCGTCTAGCCGGAGCGGCCACCGGCGACACGTCTTTCACCATCCCCTCGGTCCAAAAGCTGCGGCAGGCGCTCGGGCCCAAGGAGGCGGCCATCCTGTACACGAACGCCGGAAGAGAACATCCGCTCACGGTCCTCGCCGTCACCCGCGACACCGTCTACGCCCGCACGCTGCCCGACTCGACGATCCGTGCTCAGGTTGGCGAGAAGCATCCGATTGCCCTCAGCCGCCTGCGACGGCAGCAGGGTCCGCTAAAGGCAGCCCTCGATTCAGAGACCGGGAGTTCCTCGGGCGAGACGCCCAGCCTCGCGGAGACGATTCGCCTGCACCGCCGGCAGCTCACCCAGGTGGAGGGGGCCGATGATTTGCAGAAAGATCTCGCACGGCGCTTCCACCGGCTGCTGATCGATCCCGTCGAGCCCGTGCTCCAGGACAAGGACGAGCTGATCGTCGTGCCGGACGGGGCGCTGGGCTTTTTGCCCTTCGAGGCGCTTCGCGACTCGGCGGGCACCTACCTTGCAGAGAAACAGCGCGTGCGCTACGCCCAGTCCCTCACGGTGCTCCGCCAGCTTCAGGAGCGAGAATACTCGGATTGGGAACGCCCGCTTCTGGCCGTCGGCGGGGCCGAATACGGACGCCCGCCGCAGGGACGAGGCTCCTCGGTCCTAGCGACCACCTACCGAGGCTCCACTCGTGTCGAGACCGAAGAGCATGCCTCCACGCTCCGGCGCTCCGCCGAACGGCGGATCGAACTCGGCAAAAGTCCTCGGCCCAGCTACGAGAAGCTCGGCTACGGGCGGTGGCGCAACCTTCCGGGCACGAAGAAGGAAGTCAGCCAGCTTCAAAAGATTGAGGGAGACGGCGCGGAGGTAATCACTGGCACCGACGCCTCTGAAGACACGGTTCGAGTCCTGAGTGTGAGCGGGACGCTCTCGAACTTCCGCCGGGTACACTTCGCGACCCACGGCATTGCGGTGCCGGAGGCGCCGGGACTCTCGGCACTGGTCTTATCGCAGACCGGGACCTCCGATAGCCTCGCGGCGAAGGATGGCTACCTGAACATGAAAGAGATCTCTAAGACGGACCTACAGGCAGACGTGGCGGTCTTGTCGGCCTGTCAGACTGGGTTTGGGCGGCTGATCGAGGGCGAGGGCGTGGTGAGTCTCTCCCACGCCTTCCTGCGAGCAGGCGCCAACGCGACGCTGGTGTCCCAGTGGAAGGTGCTCGACGAGTCGACCCGCCAGTTCATGACGGCGGTCTACCGGCGGGCGAAGAATGAAGACACGCCCTTCGCCGAGGCAGTGTCCGAAACGAAGCGGGCGTTCATCGCCGGGGAGCATGGCGAGAAAAACACCGATCCGCTCCGGTGGGCACCATTTGTGTACTACGGCCGGGAGTAGCCATGGCGTAAGTAATCGGCTCGAGGCAATTCTTCTCACCGCAATATTTCGAATTACTCCTTCAAAATATAAGATAAGCCTTATCGGTTGTTATTATCTGGGCGATAACTCGGGTAAGAAGCGGCAGTTTTAACAACTGAACCGCTCTCCTAAGAGCCTCCGCTGAGCTCAGGCTACTCGCCGGGCACTTCGTCAATCTGTTCAAGAAACTCCCGGGGCGTGAAGATCGGAATGCCCATGTAGCTCCCCGGGCCGGGCCGTGTGCTGCGCAGGCATGCCAGCGGGAGCGCCGCTGGTGTGCACGAGCTGCGCAACGTCACCTTCGGCACGCCCGATCGGTAGCCGAGGGCGCGGACTGCGGGCCGTGCGAGCTATTCAGATCAATGCCGGAGGCACGGCGCCGGGGCTTTGCAGTGGGGCGACCGGACGGAAGCGCCACGACCCGGCGGTGAAGCGCCAAAGCATCGCTTCGAGTGTCACCGCACGGCTTGCGAGCCTCTGGACGAACGGCGCCGAAACGGTTCTCCCGCGCCCACTCACATCGGACAGAACGATAGCCGGTAGTTCACGCAATACTCAAGGAGTCTCTTCAGCAGAAACTTCCAGTCGTAAGGATATATGTGTAAAAAGGATGCCGATCAGGGGTTGAACCGCCGAAACTGCCCTGAGACGCTGCTGAGGCGGATGCGCCTTTCTCACGGTCTATTTCAAAGTGCCCTCAGCGCCTACAAACACCGATTCAACTCAACCCCTGATTCGCATAAAGGACCTGGAAACAGGAAATGGGTCCAGCGGACAGGGACTCACACACGCTTTTCCTCTCAAACCGGATCGCCCGAAAACTTCTTTCTCTGAACAGCCTCCTAGTCTGCTATGCGCTCTGAACCTTACGGTATACCCTCTTTCTACACGCCTCCAACCATCTTGGCCTTCTTCTGTATTGCGGCTATCGCCACCGGCTCGGTGTTCAGTGGGTGTGGCCTGCTTGGATCAGACGATGGAGATGGATCTGACGCTCTCGTGCCTCTGGAAGAAGGGGAGAGCTGGACTTACCAATTTACAGATAATATTGACGATGAAGAATCCACCTTCGTAATTCAGGCGAACGGGACGGGGAGTGCAACTGTCTCCGGCGATGAGAGCTTTACCTTGATTATTCAGGATAAAGAGGAGAGCCTGTCGATCCACCCCTCAGGACAACCTGAGGAAGCGGTGCCGTTCAGGTACCCGGCAGACCCCGGCGACACCTATACTTTCCGAGCAGGAAGTCCGGATAGTGAACTGCACACGGTTGAGGTTAGCATGGAATCCGTAACCGTTCCGGCTGGCTCTTTCGATGACTGCTTAACGTACAAAATCTATCGAGGAGATGAATTCGATGAGACCGACGAGCCAAATCTTTTGTACTTCAAACCTGGTACTGGTTTGGTGCGGGTTGCCATACGTTCACGACCTACAGACGAAGGTCGATTGACCAGATCGGAGTATAACCTGGTCTCAACAAGCCTCGACTGACCTGCCCTGCCTTAAGCGTCGCTGCACGGCTTGTGAGCCTGTGGAGGAACGGCGCCGACACTGATCGACGGACGGAAGACGAAGAAGGCCCTGAAAAAGACGACCTCCGACGATGATTGACTCCCGAGGGGAAGAACCCCTTCTCGTCCTGTTTCAACTAAGTTTGCATTCTTGCCGAG
>CAZSBW010000237.1:0-5111 GCA_964604815.1 uncultured Salinivenus sp.
GCGATCTAGATCGCCTCGCTCGGAATGACGTAATGTTCTTTTGCTGGTCTACTTAGCAACCTGTTGCGCATCGACGGTCGATCAGTCATCCGGAAAAATTATGGTGCGAGATGCACTCAATAGGCGAAGGTTTTCCCACAATCGACGAATACACGAAAACAAGTCTACCAAAATTAGAAGAAGGAAGAACGAAAGCGGATCTATGCGCAACAGCCTGCTAGTCCTGTGCCTGATTCTGGGAACCGGTTGCGAGTACAATGCCCGTACGGGAGAAAAATCCCCGCCCCCTGACAGTTTGCAGGGCAATCGTCCCTCCCAGGTGACCTATGGCCCGGAGTTCGTTCTGAACAAAGGAGGGAAGCAGCGCGCCGTCATTAACGCGGATCTGATGAAGCAGTACCGGACCGACGACAGCACCTACTCGGTGTGGCGTACGCTCGAAGATTCCGTCCGTGTTCGGTCCTTTGTCTTCGACGAAGCCGGGGACTCCTCGGCCACCATTATCGCCGACAGTGTTGTGTTCTTCAATCAGGAAGGTCGGTACGAAGCATACGGGAACGTCGTGGTCGTTACCGATGAGGAGCGGCGGCTGGAAAGCGAGCATCTCACGTGGAATCAGTCCGACCGAACGATTCGCACCGAGCGGTTTGTGCGCATCACGACCCCGACTGAGGATGTGCGGGGCAACGGACTGGTGGCCGATGAGGACCTGCAGACGTATCAGATAGGTCGGTTCACGGCCGAGGTGGACGTAGAGGAGGGTGAGGGTGAAAATCCGTAGCGTCCGATCGGCGTTGGGGCACGCAGGAACGTGTCGACTCCCCGTTCGGTGTACCGGGCCGTACGGCGGTTTGGACAGGACGACCCGCTTGTCACGGCAGGGTGGCTTCCGGCTGTTAACTGTATGCACGGATCGGTACTGGTTGCATGACTGCTTTTTTCTGTCAGGTATCGTGGGGCCGGGCCGCGGGCGCCGTTGGTCTTCTCCTGGGATGTTGGGTCGGTGGGACAGGTGCATTCGGACAGGAGGTCGGCGACACGACTGGCGTCGAGGCACAACCCGAGACGCGAGGCGCACCGCCGGCCCCGCTGGATTCAGTGCAGACCGAAGACGTGGCGTCCCCCGACACGAATGGTTCCGAAAGGGCCATCGTCAGCGCCGACTCCCTCAGTGCGATGACCCGCGAGGGAGAGCGCCTCCAGGAGCTTTTCACCAATGTGAAGGTGCGCCAGGACACCACGCGTCTTCGATCAAACTATGGGGTGCGGTATCTAAATCGGAGCGAGTTGCTCTTCACGGGGGATGTGGTCATCTACGAGCGGGGCGACACCCTGCGGGCCGACACCGTTTGGTACAACAAGCAAACCAAGGTCGGGCGGGCCCGAAGCAACGTTCGTCTTACCGACGGAGACGTGGTGATACGGGCCCCAAAGGCCGTCTACTACACCGACGAGAAACGGTCCGTTTTCCCCGACAGCGTGAGGCTGGTGGATAGCAGCCGCGTGCTTCGGGCCCGAGAGGGAACGTACTGGTCCGACGAGCGACGGGCAGAATTCAGCGGGGACGTGGAGCTTACGGACCCGGAGACATACCTGGAGTCCGATTCGCTCGCTTACTACCGCGACCAGGAACGCTCCATTGCGACGGGGTCGGTTTTTATCCGGCGGGCCGACACGACGGCCGGGGCCTCCGACACGACAGCCAAGGTCGCCGACACAACTGCGACGATTGGCGACACTACGGCGACGGCCGCCGACACAAGCACAGCGACTGTTGACACCACGTCGGTGGCCGCCGACACGACCTCGATCACGTATCTGTTTGGGGAGTGGGGGGACAACCAGGAGCAAAATCGGTACAGTCGGGTCGAGGAACAGGCCCTGCTCGTCCGGGTGCGGATGGACTCGACTGGTGCTCCGGACGATACCTTGGCCGTTCGCGCGCACCGGTTGGAGGCGAAGCGAACCGACACGTATCGTCGCCTCGTGGCCGTCGACTCGGTACGCATTTGGCAGGCTGACCTCGCAGCTGTGGCCGACTCTGCAGTCTACAATCGAATCATCGCGCGGGGCGAGTCCGACACGACATCGGCCCCCGCCCCCTTGCCCGACACGACGACAGGTGCTCCCGGCGACACGACGGACACCTATAATTCGCGTCTCGATTCACTCGTGGCTCGGGTCGAATTGGCGGGAACGGGACCGCTCGACCCGCCCACCGGACCGCCGCCGGGGGCCGAGTCCCGGTCCGACGATGTCGGGCCCGCGCGATCGGAGGCGATACCAGATTCGGTGAGTCGACGGGGCTCAAGGCGCCGCGCCGGCGTGCAGGACCGGTCGGTTCCCGATTCAGGCGCGTCCGATAGGAACGGTGGGTCTGGAACGTCCGCCCCCGGGTGGGGAAGGCCTGTCGTCCAGCCCGGGAATGCGTTGCCCCTTGAAGAGACGCGCCTTTTTCGGGACCCCATCACATGGTTTGAGCACTCCCAGGTCTGGGGCGATTCGATCCGAGTACGCGCCCGAAATCGGAGCCTCGATACCGTATACGTCCGGGGGGCATCCTTCGCCGCTCAGAACGACACCACCGTCGACCGTATTCGGCAGTTGAAGGGCAAAAATATTACGGCCTTCTTCCGCCGCGATTCACTGCGTCGAATTCAGGCGCGTCCGAACGGGGAGGCCATCTACTTTTCGGCCTCCGAGACCGGGGAACTCGATGGAGCCACGCGGGCCTCCGCCGATCACGTGGATCTTTATTTCCGACAGGGAGACGTCCAGCGTATCAAGTTTGGGAAGGGGGTGCAGGGAAAAGCGTACCATAAGAAACAACTCATTCCGGATCCGTTTCGGTTGGAGGGCTTTCAATGGACGCCGGAGCGACGACCCACGAAAGCGCGTCTTCTTCGGGAGGAACGGGTCAGAGAGCGCCTCGGTCTGGATTCATTGGACCGCGCCCAGACCAGACGCCCCTCGCCCGTGACACAGGTCCCTACCGATAGTGCGGCTCCTCGTTTACGGAGGAAGGAAGTCGATGGAGCGCCGCCAACGCCCGACGCTCAGCCCGCACAGCGGCGAGAGAGGCGGTCGCCTCAACCGGACTCCCTGTCCTCTCTCAAGAATTTGCTCCGAACAGGTCCTGATCAGTCCTCTTCTTCTACTCCGGGCGATACCACCGAATCGTTCAACCGCAATCCATGAGTTCGTCGTCCTCGGCCACTTCCACGGCTGGGTCACAGAATCCCCCCGATAAGCCCGTCACCCTCTCGGCCCGCACCCTCACCAAGCGCTACGACAAGCGCGCGGTGGTGGATGGGGTGAGTCTATACGTGGAGCAGGGCGAGATTGTGGGCTTGCTCGGGCCCAACGGGGCCGGAAAGACCACCACGTTTCACATGATCGTGGGCATGACCCGCCCGAACGAGGGGCGTATTTTTCTGGGCGACGACGACATTACCCGGCTCCCGATGTACAAGCGGGCGCGCAGGGGCATCGGCTATCTGGCGCAGGAGACCTCGGTGTTTCGAGAGCTGACGGTTGAGGAAAACCTGCGCGCGCCCCTCGAATTTCAGCCGATGAGCGACGAAGAACGCGAGACGCGGGTTGAGTCGCTGATTGACGAGTTTGGGCTCGAACGAGTCCGGTCCTCAAGGGGCTATTCCCTGTCGGGAGGCGAGCGTCGGCGTACCGAGATTGCCCGGGCCCTGTCCACGCAGCCGCGGTTCTTTTTGCTTGACGAGCCCTTTGCCGGGGTCGACCCCATTGCTGTGGAGGATATTCAGGAAATCGTGGCGGATTTACAGGAACGGGACATCGGGGTGCTCATTACTGACCACAACGTTCACGAGACGCTTGCCATCACGGACCGGGCGTACTTGCTCTACGAGGGGCAGATCCTCAAGCAGGGAACAGCCGAAGAGCTGGCCGCCGACCCGGAGGTTCGCAAGCGGTACCTGGGAGAAAAGTTTTCGCTCGAGCGATACTGAATGGTTTTCCTTATGGAAGATGTGGGGGGCAGTCTTTGAGGACAGGGAATTGGGAATACAGCGAAACCGGCATTCCCTCGCTTTTTGGTTCGTTTTTGGATCCAAGCCAAAAATGAACGCCAGATCATTGAAGGGGACAGAACTTCACGGAGTCAGCAGCCGCTTCGATGAAAAAACCGATGGCGTCCTGCGGATAATTTCATACTCCCACAGAGATCGGTAAAGACGAACCCCGGCTGGTAGCATGCCACGGTCCTTCCCGAACGGGGAATGTGGTTCCCCCCCTCTGCACGGATCAGTAGGTCTCTCTGCAACGCCGTAGCGCGGTCTCCTCGGAATTCTCTTCTTTCGACTCTTTCTCACTTGTCTCTGTTGCACGCATGTGTGGAATCGTTGGATACATCGGTGAAGAACAGGCCGACAACATTCTCCTCACTGGATTGAAACGGCTCGAATATCGGGGCTACGACTCTGCGGGCCTTGCGATTGTGAACGGCAGCGAGCTCCAAGTTGAAAAGAAGGAGGGAAAGGTAGATGACTTGCGGGGGGCGCTCGATGGGAACCCGATGGAGGGGGAGCTTGGGGTTGGGCACACGCGCTGGGCCACGCACGGGCCGCCGAGCGACGAGAACGCGCATCCCCACGTGAGCTCCGATGGAGCCTTTGCCCTGGTTCACAACGGCATCATCGAGAACCACACCGCGATCAAGAAACGGCTGCAAGAGAAGGGGTACTCGTTTGAGAGTGAAACGGATACGGAGGTTCTGGTCTATCTCATAGAGGAGGTGAAAAAGGAGACCAATCTGTCGTTGCCCGAGGCGGTTCGGCAGGCGCTCACGCAGGTGGTAGGGGCCTACGGGATCGCCCTCGTGTCGCGGGACGACCCGGATCTGTTGCTGGCTGCGCGGAAGGGGAGCCCGCTCATTCTCGGGGTGGGAGAGGGGGAATATTTCATCGGGTCGGACGCGGCCCCCCTCGTGGAGCACACGCGAAAGGTCGTGTATCTGAATGACGGGGAGATGGTCACGGTCCGCCGCTCGGGCTACGAGGTGAAGACGATCGAGAACGAGCCGCTGGAGAAGGAAATCCACGAGCTGGAGTGGAGCCTGGGCGAGATCGAGAAGGGCG
>CAZSBW010000238.1:0-5107 GCA_964604815.1 uncultured Salinivenus sp.
GTAGGGCGGCTGTGATCCATAGCAAGAGATGGAGAATGTCTTGGATAATGCCCGTCTAAATGATGCCTGTCTATCGGGCGCATTTACCAGACACACGCGGCCCCACCAATCTAACGTCTCGGCACGTGTCGCCTCAGGAGTTACCTGTCCCGGGCTGGTCACTCGGGGCGAGTTCGCCTAAAACATCCGACGACTCCGGCTGCTTCTCATCCGCGAGTCGCTTGAGGAGTGCCCGATCTTCGGGGTGGCGCTCGGCCCACCGCCGGAGAAGCGACTCGATGCGGTCCCGCTTCCGGCTTCCAGGCCCGGCCGAGCGGGCGATCTGTACCAGAAGGCGGGCTACTCCCTCCGCGCCATGGCGGACAAGACCCTCCTCGTCCCTCTCTGGGTGGAGGTGCTCTTTGAGATAGGGGGCCAGCTCCTCCATCGCCGAATGCAGGCCGCGGCTGGCCATTCCCCGGCTGACCTGCTTCTGCCCACCCGCCCCGCTCCAGAGGGCGGAAAGAATCGGGTAGACCGTTCCTCTCGACGTATTGAACGTGAGCCCAAGTCCCCGCAGTCCGGTCCGGTTGTGCGAATCAGACATTTTCTCTTTCGCCTCCTCCGCATGGGGAGATCGCTCCGGCTGGGTGGGCAGGCCCAGCTCCTCGGCCGTCCGGTCGCGGTACTCGATGGCGGCCTGGAGGGCCTCTTCCTGAGAGTCGAACTGGAGGATCGGCACGTATTTCCGAATCGGACCTCCCTCCTCTTCAGGGATGTCTTTGAAGCGGACGTAGTAGCCGGCCGACCCACCCATTTGCTCGATAAACGAGATGCGGGGCGGAAGCGAGCCGGGCTCCGGGTGCTCGATGTCTTTTTTCTCCATCGGCCGAGGGATCAGCTGAGATGGGCACGTCGCCGACAGAAACAGAAAAAGCCCGCCCGAGACTGGCCTAGAGTGGCCGTCGGAGGCGAGCCAACTTTTCTTTCGACGTTATGCTATTGTCCAAGGTACGAAAATCGCCCCCCGGGGCGTCAAGGCCCTTCCGTGATGGTCTGGTGAATAAGTTCTCGCTCTCGGGGGGCTTCAGGGAAACTCCAGCTCCAACTGCTTGCCGTAGGCATTTTCCTTGTAGGCAAGTGAGGAGACACTGATGCCCAAAAGGCGAACCGGCTCTTCTGGAGGACTCGGCCGGCGCAAAAGCCGCTCGGCAAGAACCATGAGCTCGGCCTTTTCGGCCACCGGACGCTCGAAGGTGGTCTGCCGCGTGCTGGTCTCGTGCTCGTGGCTCTTGAGCTTGAGGGTGACGGTTCGACCCTTCATCGGCTCTCCCTCGGGCCCGGCCTTCCGGAGGCGCCGCTCGACCTGCCCCGCGATCCGGCTCATTCGGGCAAGCATCTCCTCGGGGTCAGAGATGTCTTCTCGGAAGGTCTTCTCTGAGCCCACTGACTTTCGCTTCCGATTTGGTTTTACGGGCCGGTCGTCGGTCCCCATCGCCAGTTTCTTAAAATGGCCACCCCGCTTCCCGAACTGGTGCCTGAGTTTCCGCTCGGAGACCTCTTGCAGATCGGCACCGGTCTCAATGCCGAGCGCGTGCATCTTTTCGGCCGTCGCGGGCCCGATGCCGTGAAACTCTTCGATCGGAAGGGCCGCGATAAAGGCCATCTGCTCTTCGGGCGTCACCACCGTAAGTCCGTCCGGTTTGTCTTGGTCCGACGCCACCTTGGCGACAAACTTCGACGGGCCCACGCCGGCCGACGCCGTAAGGCCGGTTTCCTCCTCAATTTCCTCGCGGATGCGGCGAGCGATCAGGGTGCCGGAGGGCAACCCTTGTTTTGGGTCGCTCACGTCAAGATAAGCCTCGTCCAGAGAAAGGGGCTCGATGAGATCGGTGTAGTTGCGTAGGATCTCCTTGATCCTCTTCGACTCTTCCTTGTAGACCTCCATCCGCGGGGAGACAAAGATCAGGTCGGGGCAGAGCCGATCGGCCTCGGCGGCCGGCTGGGCCGAGTGGATCCCATACGGCCGGGCCTCGTAGCTGGCGGTTTGGACGACGCCTCGGGGCGGCGTGCCCCCCACCGCGATCGGCTTGCCGGCGTACTTCTCCGGAAAGTCTCGTTGCTCGATGGCCGCATAGAACGCGTCCATGTCCACGTGGATAATCCGGCGCTCTTCCCCTCCGTCGCCGCCTGGTCCGGACCGGGTTGAGCTCATCGCTTAGAGGCGCGTGGTTCGAAAGAAAAGCTACGCCATCGCGACCGGAAGTTCGTCCCGCCGGGTCGTGTACCGGGGCGACTGATGTTAGCGCTTCATCGTCCACTCCTTCTGTTCGGAGCTGTCGCTCTGTTTGGAGGGGGCGCTTTCGGGAAGACCGGCGGCCGCGAGGCTCACCGTGCCTTTGCCGTGCTCGTGGTTTACTCGGTTGACGGCAGCCATAAGTTCCTCGTCCTGCTTCCGCCGGCGACCTGTGGGGCGACTTCCGAAGAGGCTCTCTTGATGGGGCCGTTTTGGGCGGATGTCGTAGAGCTGCACGCCGGCCTTCTTGTACCCGTAGATGCGAATCAGGGGTTGAGCTTCAACTGCAAACGTCTGCTGTTCGCGTCCCGAAAAATCCCAAATCTGAGCATGTCATCCCGAATGCTTTCGTGGATCTCTTCGATAACTGGCGGTGCCAGCGTCAAAAAGATTCCGCATCTGGGAAGCTGTGCTTTCCTTGTGCGGAATGACCTGCCAAGGGATTTTTCGGGACGCTGAAGTTCTGAGTCTTCAACCCCTGATTGACATCGTAGCCCTTCCGATAAATCGTCTCCAAAAAAGCGACGAGTCGCTTTCACGAAGGGGGCCGCCCGAGCAGTGTGCTCCGGGAGGCTTCCGGCCAGCCCATTTGAATAGTGCGACGGGTCGCCGAATCTCTTCGTCGCAACGAATGCCTTGATGCCTTTGGCCGCGAGGTCCTCCACCCGAAGCTTCTCAGCTGCGCGTTCGGCGTGTTTTGCGAGGGCCTGCCTGAGGTTCTCTTTCGTAGTGACCCGCTCGCCAAACGACCGAGAGCGCACCAGCGTCTTTCGACCTGTAGGTGATCCCCCGAGCCGAACCAACTCAAGCTCCAGGCAGGGCCGCCCCCGCAGCTCCTGGGCCGTCCGCAGCCCGACCACGGTCATCTCTTTTCGGATCCACCGGTCGGGGAGGGCTCGAAAGCCCGCAGCGGAAGCTACGGCCTTCTCTTTCAGCTTCTCCTCGTAGGCGCTGCCGATGCCCCATATGTCTCATAGCCGAGCGAGCACCACACATATATCACACACATACTACAGCGTCAATCCCTCCGCCCAGATTATGATAGAATTACCTATCCGGCGGGCGACGTTAGACTGGCGGGTCCTCATGTGTCTAGTGGGTGCACTTCTTGTTGGGAGCGATGTCCTCGTGACTTCAATCCCAGGCCCGGTTCCTTGGTGGGGGACCGGGCCTTTGTCTTGGCGGGGGACGCGGGCGGGCACCGGCACCCAGTTGCTCCTCTACAGGTAGACAGAGACACCCAAAAAGCTCCTCTGCTCGATATGCGCGCGGAACCCGACAGGGCTCAGGCCGAGGAACCGAAGTCCGAGTCGGCCCCTCAGCCAAGCTGCTTTACCCCCTCCTACGTCCGGCTCGTGGAGGTTGAAGAGAAGGAAACCGGAGAGACCGTTCGCCGGGACTGCTACGACCCGGACGGCGGCGCGGCGGAGATGGGCGACGTGATGCGCCTGAAGGACGGGGAGCTTTGGCTCCGGGTAATCGACTGGGCAAGCGAGAAGGATCTAGGCTCGGACGCGCGCCTGCGGTGGGAGCCGGTGGGACTTGCTAAAGAGGAGGTCGGCCGGATCGGCGTCTACACCTGGCCGGGTGGCGAGCCGGTGCGGGTGTTCGAAGACCATGGGCTCCGGGGAGAGTGACCTCAAGCGGCGAAAGCCTGGGTAGCTTCCCAAGAGGGGGTTCTCTCGGGCCGGTTCTCATCCCCATCCAACCCGTAGCCCGAAAGCCCAGCAGATCCAACCGATCAGTACAAACTGCAGTGGAAGCCGCAGGTAGAGAGCCCAAGCGGGGATGGACTCGAACGCCGACGGATGGAGGGCCATGTGCACGTTTGCCGGGAAAACGGCCAGGAGCAGCAAAATAAGGCCCCAGCCCGCGTAGGTTTGGAGTCCGGGCACGAAAGCGCCTACGGCCCCGAGAAGTTCGGCGGTGCCGCTTACGTAGACCAGCGCGTAGGGAGCCGGTAGGTACGGCGGCACGATGCGGGCGAAGATCCCCGGCCACGCGAAGTGGGCGCAGCCGGCTGCTGCGAAGATGAGAGCAATCAAGTACACCGATGGGCCGTGCATGAAAGCAGTGATGCGTCCGATCCTAGTGGAGTTGACCCGCTTTCGAGGGCAGTCTTGAGATCGGCGGCGGTAACCGTCGTCTTGGGCAGCCTCAGCCTTCAGATCAAAGCACCAGTACAACCAGAAGGACCATCGCCGCGACGAGGGCCGCGCCTCCGGCAGCTGTTACGATGAGCTCTCGTAGAACCGGTTGCGAGTCGTAGCGTCTGCTCATGCAGGGTGGTTGGTGTTTTTCGGGAAGCCTATTTCTCTACGGGTCTGTTGGGTATAGGCGCACCACCTCCCGTCAAAGTAAGATCGCGTCTATCGTGGAGGCCGGCGCTTAGAATCGGGGCGGGAGCTACGTTTTATCGATGCCGAGGCTCTTTGGCCCCACCCTGGAGGCAAGCGTCGCAGAGACCGCCACCGCGAGTAGGACAGTCAAAACGTGGACGGCTATTGGGGCGAGCATGGTCTTGGCTAGGGAGCCGTTGCGCGTGGTTACCGAAAGGGATCAGAGCCGTTCAGCTATTGCTGGCGGCCGTTTCCATTTGACCACTGCTGGCCCTGTAGACACATGAGGGACCGGGATCATAACGTCTGTGCGTCAGGTCTACGATTCGGCCAGGAGGCCGCGGGAATCTCCTCGGCGGTGCTCGCCGCGAGCCCGCCTGTGGTGGACGCGGAAAAGCAGGCGCTTTCCCGTTTGGTCGGGCCGGAAGGCCCGGGCGGCACCGCAACCGTGGGTCGCAGAGCGTCGATCGTGTTACGTTGGGCGTGAGCGTTT
>CAZSBW010000239.1:0-5101 GCA_964604815.1 uncultured Salinivenus sp.
TGGCGACCAGCGCCCCGCCCACGTACAGCAGCATCTGCACCACGTCCATCCACACGACGGCCTTGATGCCCCCCACGAGCGTGTAGACGGCCGTCACGGCCCCGATGACGAGGATGATTTGGACGTACGTCGTCTCCAGTCCCGCCGTGTCGGCGATCACCTTCAGCGGAATGGCCGTGGCAAAGAGGCGCACGCCGTCGGCCAGCAGGCGCGTGCCGAGGAACGTGACCGACGCGGCCCCCTGCATGGTGTCGCCGTAGCGGTCGCCGAGGAAGGCGTAGGCCGTTTCCAGCCTACCGGCGTAGTAGCGCGGGAGAAAGTAGATGCTCACGAGGACGCGGCCCACCAGGTAGCCGAGCGTAATCTGAAGGAACGTGAGCGCCCCCCCGTACGCCACCGCCGGAATGCCCACGACCGTCAGCGTACTCGTCTCCGTGGCCACGACCGAAAAGCACACCGCCCACCACGGCAGGTCGCGCCCCCCGAGGAAGTAGTCGTCCGTCGACGCCTGGCTCCCGCCCGCCCAGATGCCAAAGACGGCGACGCCGGCGAGGTACGTGGCAATAACGACGAGATCGAGCGTGGTGAGCATGGAATCGGCGCTCGGGCGATGGAAACCAATCGGACGATGGCGGCAGTGCCTGTCCCGCTCTGCGTGCCGACAAGCGTGTGGGAGTGTGGGCGGACGCCGGAGGCAGGCTACCGGTCGGCGAGCCAAAACGCAAGCTGCCGCGCCTCCTCACGCGCGCGGATCTGGCTGGAGGCGGCGGGCGCGACGGAGCGCGCCCAGGGCGGGCTCGTTCTGCAGTTGCGTAACTGTCCACTCCGGGAAGCGGTCATCCAGGTTCTCGTGCAGGCATTGGGCATAGTGATCGTTCTGCAGAAGCCCCCCGACCAGCGTGATGCGGGGAGCCATCGCGTCGGTTCGGGCCAGAAGCCACTCGACCTGCTTCGTGAGCCGGCCGACCTGGCTGGTGAGGAGGGCGGCGGCCACAGCATCTCCGTCCGCGGCTGCCTCGACGACCAGCGGGGCCACCGCCGCAACGTCGACGTTGTCTCGGTACACCGTCCGAAGCAGGTCGTCACGGCCCTCGACGTCGAACCGCTCGCAGACGCGAGGCTGGAGGGCCGTTTCTTTTCCGCCGTCGAACGCCTCCGCCACTGCCCGGAGCCCCGCTCGGCCGAGCGCATACCCGCTTCCGTCGTCGCCCAGCACAGGTCCCCAGCCGCCCGTTCGTTGCAGATCGCCGTCCGTCGTGCGTCCCAGCACCACCGATCCCGTCCCCGCAATCACGACGAGCCCGCTCCCGGTGTCGTACGCCGCGTCCAGGGCAACGACGGCGTCGTGCACCACCTCTACCCGCACCGTCCGGCCCGAACGCTCGACCGCCGCGTGCAACGCCTCGGTGAGGGCCTGCTGCTCGTCGGAGCGTCCGGCCCCGGCCACGCCGGCACACACCGACAGCTGCCCGACCGCCGGTCCGCCGGGGATCGCCGCCTCGATGAGCCCCACCAGCACGTCCGCTGCGTCCTCGACGCCGATCCGGTTCGGATTTGCCCCGGGCCCCTGGCGCTCGATTTGTTCGGCGGACGGAGAGTGCTCGGCGAGCAGGTGGGTTGTGGAGCCCCCGGCATCGAGTCCGACGACGAGACGTGTAGACACGGGTGCGCAGCCGTCCGAATGCAAAAGGGCGTCTGACAGTCCGCTACGATGCCGCGATCGAGACCGCATGCCAACAGGGAAGGCCACTCGTCCCCTACACTTTGTACTCGACGCCGGGCAACAGATCCTGGATGCGCGACATGACCATCTGAATGGCCACGTGGTTGTGGCCGCCGCGCGGAATGATGATGTCGGCTTCCCGCTTCGAGGGCTCCACAAACTCCAGGTGCATCGGGCGCACCGTGCGCTCGTACTGCCGAAGGATGCCTTCGATGGAGCGGTCTCGTTCCTGCATGTCTCGGCGAATACGGCGCATGAGGCGAATGTCGTCGGCCGCGTCGACGTAGATCTTGATGTCCATCCGCTCTTCGAGGACCGACTCGGCCAGCACCAAAATGCCCTCAATGATGATGACGGGCCGCGGCTCGACCGTTTCGGTCTCGGGCTTCCGCGTGTGCGTAGTGAAGTCGTACACGGGCTTCTCGACGGCCTCTCCTGCGATCAACTGGTCCAGATGCTCGCGCATCAGGTCCGTCTCCAGGGCGTCGGGATGGTCGAAGTTGAACTGCGCCCGCTTCTCTGGGGAGAAGTGCGAGAGATCGCGGTAGTACGCGTCGTGGTCGAGGATGGCGATGGGATCGGGCCCAAACTCCTGAATAATCTGCTGGAGGACGGTCGTTTTCCCCGAGCCGGAGCCCCCCGCAATGCCAATGACGACCGGCGACTCTATGGACATACCGATCCGTGTGAAGGAGTGAAGAGTAACTTCGTAGAACGACGGGGACAACGGGATCGGTCTCCGCAAACCGGGTCGTCGCCGTAAGGTCTACTCCACGACCATGACGATGGACCACGTCTTCGTCTCCTCGTCGTAGGTGGAGGCGTTCTCGTCGAAGCGGTACTCGTCGGATTCTTCCTCGGCCCACTCCTGAAGGTCCTCCATCTCCTCGGCGGTCTCCTGCACGATGAAGTTGACGAATTGGCCGCGGTGCACCGCCAGGTCCTCGCCGGTGACGGGCACGCGCTCCCCGTCCTCCTCGCGCTCAAAGGTTACCTCGGCGCGGGCCTCGTACGTGCGTTCGTCGGTCCAGGCCTCGCGGTGAACGTCCGGAAGCATGTCCCATACCCAGCGTTCCTCCAGGCTGTCGTTGAGAACGGGGCTTACCACGGGCCGCCAGTAGTCGGCCACGGGGCCAAGGTCGGGAATGTCGGCCTCCATGCCGAGCTGGTAGTTCGGGATCAGGTCGTCGGGCCGAAGCAGGCCGAAGAGGCCGGACAGGATGACGCCGTTTTCGAGCAGGCGTCGTTGCGCCCCTGTGGGAAGGTTGGCAAAGTCCATGGCGGCGTACATGACACCGGGGCTGTACCGATCAAGGGCCGACATGAGGGGCGCATCGTAGATCTCGGAATTCACCCGGATCGCCTCTTCAAGTTCGTAGTCCTCTAGGCCAAACAGGTCGGAGAGGGTGTCCTCGTCCTCCTCGTCGATGACCTCCTGCAACGTGTCGATGAGTTCCCGTCGCTCGGGATTGAGGTCGTCGTAGTAGTTGAAGGTCCCCGACGTTCGGTAGTCGAACATGTCTGGGGCAAAGGGATTGCCCCCGGGCTGTTTGCGATCGGCCGGGGACAGGAGAATGCTGAGATTCGGCATGTAGGATGAGGGCAGTCAGTAGACGTGAAAACGGTGGAGTGGCCCCGATTCAGAACCACTGGCGCTAAGGGCCCGCAGCGCCGCAGACCTCACTTCGCATCACTATTTTCGTTTGAAGAAGCGCTTTGCTTGCGGAGCTCCTCGAGCAGGGCGTCGATGTCATCGCGAATGTGGTTGGCTCGGGCTTCGGCATCGGCCACGACCTTCTCTCCTGTCTGGCTCGGCTCCGCTTCGAAGCCCGACTCTGCGAGCTGGCGCAGGAAGCCTTCAGTCTGAGCCGCCAATTGCTCAAGCTGATACGCAAGCCGACGACGCGTGTCGGGACCACGCTGAGGAGCAAACAACATTCCCAGGGTAAATCCAAGTGCTCCTCCGGCCAGTGCACTCCAGATTCCGATCTTTGAGGCGCGATTTCGTGACTTTTTCTCCATGAACCAGATAGACGTTGGACGAAAAGGACCTGTGAGGCGTATCTTTGGTGTACCGAGTGATGAAAGTCCAGTTTCTCCACCAGCGTGGGGATGCTCCTACGTTTGGGAATCGGGAATACCGCCTGTGCTGGGATGTTGGTGCCTTCCCGATTTCTTGTTGCGGCGCCTCGTTCGGTGTTCCTTCCGGCAGGCACTGCTTTGAATGTTACCGACCTCGTACGTTTCTTGCAACATGCTCATCGGAAATGTACGAGGCCTTTCCGCACGCTTCCCGGCCGGCCCATTTTCCCAGCCCGGTCACGGATCCACAATGGACGCGTTCCCGAATGGATCGGTGCCGGACCGTCCGGCTTTTCACTGACGAAGAGCCCACTCATGCACGAAACCCCCTTCCCCGTCCACGAGACGGGCCGTTTTCAGTACAATGACGAAGGACCGACGGACTCCCCGCTGCCTCCGGTCGTTCTTCTACACGGTATGCTTGGGGACCTAAGCAACTGGGTCGATACCGTCCGACATCTTTCGGAAAATGGCTATCGAGTGTTGGCCCCCATCATTCCCGTCTACGACTTCTCCATCTCGGAGACCGGGGTGCCGCGCCTCACCGAGCACGTCCACGGGTTCATCGAGGCCATGGATCTTGAGAGCACAATTCTCGTGGGCAACTCGCTGGGCGGTCATATTGCGCTCCTCTACGCGCTCAATTATCTCGATCTCGTCGACGCGCTCGTCCTTTCCGGTTCGTCCGGCATTTACGAGACGACGATGGGCACAACCTTCTTCAAGCGCCAGGATCGCGACTTCATCAAGGAACGTACCGAGATGACCTTCTATGATCCGGTGCACGCCACCGAGGAGCTCGTCGACGAAATGTTCGAGATCGTCAACGATCGCCCGCGGGCCCTGCGACTGCTCAAAATTGCGCGGTCGGCCGACGAGGAGACGGTGACCGAACAGCTCTCGAAGCTGGACATGCCGACGCTTCTGATTTGGGGGCGGGACGACATCATAACGCCCCCCGAAGTGGCCGACGAGTTTCGAGACCGGATGCCCAATGCCCGCCTCCACTTCATCGATGAGTGTGGCCACGCGCCCATGATCGAGCATCCGGACGAGTTTAACGCCCTGACGCTCGATTTTCTCAGCGAGCTCGCCGAGGCGGCGCGGGTCAAGTCGCCATCCGGGACGTAGCATGAGAGCGTGTCGTTCGGAAGCGGCTCCTGTCGGAGATCTGTCCCGCCGCGTGCCCGTGCGATCCGGATAGGTCGGACGCCGGAATTCCCTTTCTCCCAGAACGAGCGACGTTCGAGGGGAAAGCGAGACCCACCGACACCCCTGCTTGCTGTCTGTGCGCGT
>CAZSBW010000240.1:0-5074 GCA_964604815.1 uncultured Salinivenus sp.
CCTCCGTTCTCGCCCGGGCGCGATTTTCTTCGAGGCCGGAGGAGGCCTTCTGTCATTCCTTCGAAGTACTCTTCCTCTGGGCGGTGTCCGGTGATTAATCTCACAAAGTCACTGAGCTTCTATTGTCCGGGATGACTTGCAACGTGGATTACAGAGATCCTGCATGGAACGCGGATTGACCTCCTACGGCGCGTCTCTGTGCGCGTGCCGGGACCGGGCCGTCTTCTTACAAGCTCGTCAAGCGCGTTGTCTTTATCTTTTTCTTGTAATTTTGCTTATCTTTTGGTGTCCTCTTTATACAGCAAAAAATGTACGCTTATTCGAATAATTTTACGTGCGTTCTTAGGGGGTCCGTTAGTACAATGTTCACTACACGATAAAAAACTTTGAGCTCCGAGTCATTCTGACGCTGACCTCTGTACACGACAAAACTCACATGACACTTCAATCTTTCGACACAAGTCATTCTGAGTCGCGCAGCGACGAAGAATCTCTTCGAGAAGCGGCGGAAGCGGTGATCAAGCGGCAGGCTGATCGAACTCGTTTCCGCTTTATTCGAAGAGATTCCTCGCTACGCTCGGAATGACGCGGTCGAGGAAAGGGAGTAGCCCTCTTGTGAAGGCTCGTCCAGGTTTTGTCGTGTACCATGGACGCTGACGCCTGTCAGCCGAAGGATCTCCCTGAATATGGGGGAGACTGGCCGGGGCAGCACTCCCGGCGAAACCCGTTTTCGTCCCGCCGACCGGCGACGAAACAAGTTGGTACTACCATCTAATGCACGATGTTGTGCGCCTGGAGGTGCTGCACGATGGGGGCGACGAGGAGGGGGCGGATGCGGTACCGCACGGTGCGGACCACCGCGTCGAAGTACACGTCGGCGGTGCGTCCGGCGGGGCCGTCCACCGGTTCGATGAGGGAGGCGTTGCCGAGGGATTCCATCACGTCGACGCTGTCGGCGGGGGAGATGTGAGCGATTTGGCTGTACTCCTCGACCGTGAGGGACGAGTGGACGAGGAAGGCCTTGAGGGCGAAGTCCTGCTTACGAGTGAGCTCGTCCAGCACGCGAAAGGAGATGGGCTGGAGGGGCTGCACGCGCAGGCCCGTTCCGTCCTCCCCGGGCTCGACGGACCGAAACCAGTAGAGCAGGGCCAGCGCGACGTTTTGGTGGCTCTCTTCGTAGAGGCGATCGAAGAAGGCCTCGCGGCGCTCGTCCTGGTTGGGACGGGCCTGGAGGGGGCTCGTGCCGTCCGGCGCCTCGAAGTGGAGCGCGAGCCCGCTGCGCCGGTGTCGGCTCATGATGACGTTCTCGATGGCGTCCCGCCCCAGGGGATCGACGTGCTCGTGCGTCACCAGCTCGGCGGCGGCCGGGAGGCGCTTTTCAACCAGTTGCCACGCGGCGGTAGACATGGTGCCGATCCAGAGGACGTGGGCGTCGGTGCGGGAGATAAAGGTGAGCATGCGGTCGAGGAGGTCGAGCCCGCCCACCGTGCGCAGGAGCAGCTGTTCGAGGTGCTCAACGAAGCAGGCGCGAACGGGCGTCGCCGCCGCAGATGCGGGGCGGGTCGCGGTCGACGAGGCGGGGGAGGGGGGCGACGATGAGGCGTCGCGGAGGGCCTGGGCGACGTCGTCCAGGGAGGGCCGTTCGTGGGCGGGAAGGGCGAGGCCGAGCGAGCGGGCCACCTGCGCGGCGAGCTGGGCTTCGCTGTCGGGCCGGTCGTCGAGGCGGAGGTGGTGCAGGGCGGCGTCCTGGAGCGTCGTGGCGCGCACCACCTTCAGCAGGCTGGTGAGGCCGCTGCCCCGGTCGCCCACCAGCAGGAGGGACGTGGGCAGACCGCGCTGCCACCGCTCCACGTAGCGCTCCACGAACGCGCGCTCCTCCTCCCGTCCCTTGAAGAGGTCGGGGTCGTCCACCGGCTCGAACGAAAAGAGGCGCCGGTACACGATGGGCAGTCGTTCGAGGGACGAGCCGAGGGCGGCGAGGGTGTCGATGCTCTCGCGGACCTCCTCGCTGCCGGCGTCGGTGAGCCCGAGGGAGGCCTGAACGGCGTGTATGCCGGCGTCGAGCCACTGACGGCCTCGGGTGAGCCAATTGCGGAGGCGGAGCCGACCGTGCTGCACCCGCTCCTGGGCCTCGGCCGCTGCGTCGCGGGCCTCGCGGGCCAGCCGGCGCGTAAGGCGGGTCATTCGGCTCTGGAAGCGGCTTTCGGTGCCCCACTGGTCGTGCAGGCGCGTCATGCCGTGCCGGAAGGCGTGCCACACGGTGTCGGCCCACTGGTAGGACACCGCCTCGACGTCCCGGCGGCGAGCGCGCAGAAGGCGGAGGGACCGCTGCAAACTACCGCGGGCGAGAGCGTCGGCATCGTCGAGGGAATCGTCGAAGGCGGGGGCGGTGGACAGCAGCGACGGGAAGCCCGAGGCGGGGGCTCCTCCCTGGACAATCGCGCTGTCCTGAACACCCTGATGGTCCAGAACAGGCCCGCTGTTCGGGGGCTCCTCGTCATTCTGATCACTCTCCTCGTCGTTCGCTGCATCCCGCCCAAAGCGGAGCACGTCGAGGACCTGGGTTGCCCGGTCGACCTCGGTGCTTAGGACGTCGACTACGTGCTGGGCCGCCGAGCGGAGGCGATCGAAGAAGAGCACGTCGAACGTGGCCGCTGCGCCGGGGCGGAGGGGCACGTCGTAGGCCTCGGCCGAGGGGATGGGCGGTGCATCGACCTCGGACAGGACGTGGACCGAGACGGTCTCGGGCAGGTCCTCGACGCGGGCCTGGAGGGCGTCGAGGTGCGACTGGACGACCGACTGGAGGCGGTCGGTGAACGAGAGGGGGCGGAGGGCGTCCAGGTGCTCGTCCACGATCGTAATGGCCTCTCGAATCGGCGCGTCAATGGGGGTGGATGCCGCGTCCGACTCGGCTTCCAGGGCGGGCTCAGCGTCCGTGCTCTTCCCGGCATCGCCGAGAAGAGTCTCTAGGTCGTCCTCGCAGCCCGATAACTGGTCGGCCATGGTCTCGAACGTGTTGCAAACGGGGGACGGCCCCTCCTCCAGAAGCGCGTGGATGAGGTCGTCGCGGATTGTCTCCACGTCGGCGTAGAAGGCGAGCATGGTGATGCAGAGGCCCAGTCGGGAGCGGGCCTGCTCGTCCCAGTCGGTCCAATCGGGCGCCTGGGCGGCGGGCGCGTCGGTCGGAGCGGCCGTGGCGGGCCAGGGGGTCGTTACAGCGTCGCGGAGGCCGGCCACTGTTGCGTCGACGGGGCGCCACACGCGGGGGCGCAGGTCCGCAATCGAGAGCGAGGCTCCCGCTTCCAGCACTGCGTGGAGGGCGTCGACCTGGGCCTGGACCGACGCGGGCACCTCGGAGGTGGGCGGGGCCTGCGGCACGTCGAGCGATGCCTCCAGGTCGAGGGAGGGCGCCTGCTGGGGCGCGGGTTGCTCGATGGCGTCTTGGGTGTGGTGGTAGTCCAGGTGATCGATGCGCTGTTCGACCTCCAGGAGCGTGTGCGTGGCCGAGGTGCAGACGCGCTCCAGGTCGGCGAGCCAGCCCATGAGATGCTCTTCGACGGCAGCGATCGCGGACCGGTGCCGTGCTACGAGTTCCCCGATGCGGTGGCGGACGAGGGGGCGGAGCGGGACGGTCTGGACCGGGTCGCTATCGTCGCTGAGGCCGAGCACGGAGCGGACGCGACGCCGGCTGCGGACGCTCCATTTTTGGAGGCGCTGGGTCCATCCGTCGTCGGCGGCGGGGGCGTAGAGGGCGTCGGGTTCCGGGCGGGCGAGGGGAGAGGGCTGCTCCTCGGCCACGGCGCGCAGGTTCTCGACGAGCTGGGTGCGCTGCCCCGTGAGCGCCGGACCGAGGGGCTCGTCGTCCAGGTGGGCGCGGATCGGCGTGAGGACCTCCTCCCGTACCCGGCGCCGGTACGTGCAGATGCGCTGCCAGAGGCCGCTCCAGTCCGCTGCGCTCAAGCGGGACTGCGTGACGGACGCGCGGGGACGCCGATCGGCGTCGTCGGGCGGCGTGGATTCGGACAGCGCGGGGTCGAGGGCCAGCTCCTCCCGGAGGGCGGTGTGTCGGTCGCGGGCCTCGCCCACGGCGGACCGGAGGGCGTGTAGTCGCTCGGCGACCCGGTCGAGGTAGGCGGTGCAATGGGTTCGAATCGCGTCTTCGACCGCCGAGAGGTGCTCGTCGAGGGGGCGAGCCGCGTCGTCGTTGGGCGTCGAGGGTGGGGACACGCTTTTGGGCGTTTTGCGTTTTGGGTCGGGTGTTATCGTGCGTTTGGGGCGGCTCGGTCGGGCGTGAGGAGGTTTGCCGAGCGGAAGGCCCGGCGCGCTCGCTTCGTCACGTCGCTGCGGAGCTTGCGCTCGTGGCGGGTGTCCAACACGTAGGCCTTTACCTGAAGGTGCAGGTGGGGCGATTCGTTGAACGTTTCGCCGACGACCACCTCCACCGGCTTTTCGAGGTAGGTGTAGGGGGAGTTCGTGGCCGCCTCGAACGCCAGCTCCTCCGCCCGGCCCTCGTCGGCGGTGTGCGGGAGGTAGAGGTCCGTGACCACCTGGCAGTCGATGGCCCCGGCATTGGCGTTCGACACCTCTTCGTTGATGAGCGTGGCGTTGGGAATCGTCACGAAATTGTCGGCCGGCGTTACGACGCGGGTGGAGCGCAGGCCGATGGACACGACCTCGCCGTAGGTGTCCTGCACGTCGATGCGGTCGCCGACCTGGAACGGGCGGTCGAACAGGATGATGAGGCCGCCGAAGAGGTTTTTGAGGAGGTCCTGCGCCGCAAAGCCCACGGCCACACCGATGGCGGTGGCGGCGGCGACCAACTCCCGCGCCCCGAGCCCGAAGATGACGACCACGATCACGTAGGTGGCGACGCCCCACAGGGTGAGCCGCACGAGCGGCACGAGCCGCTTGTAAAGGAGGCGGCGGGCCCCGCTGCGCTCCGCGAGGGTGTCGAGCACGTAGACGCAGCCCCGCGAGAGGTACACGGTGAGGAGGATGACGAGCAGTGCGGCCAGCAGGGCGCCGCCGATGCTCCACACGGTACCCGTCGTTTCGCTGAACAACTGGGCGAGAT
>CAZSBW010000241.1:0-5072 GCA_964604815.1 uncultured Salinivenus sp.
CCGAGCCATACCCCCTCCACACCTGATACCGTTTGCGAATGTTTGTTGTGCACCTTTCCTGCGGCTGCCAGAAGGGCTCTCTTGCCAATCCTGTACCTCAAACGTCGATGTAGCGCGGACGGGATAGGTCAAAATGCACATGCTCGCATTTGGTATGAGCACGGCTGTCCGCTGGAGGAAGCAGCAGTCCCGACCGTGAGAAGCACCTACGCCGGCTCAATCTCAATCAAAAGATCCTCCTTGTCAACCGCCTCTCCGCTCTCCACGTGGATGTTCCCTACGATCCCGCCCGAGGGCGCCTTCAGTTCATTTTCCATCTTCATCGCTTCGAGCACCAGAAGGCCCTGCTCAGCCGCCACCTCGTCTCCCTCGTCCACGAGAAGATCCAGCACAAGCCCGGGCATCGGCGCCCGCACGACGCCCCCGGCAGCCTCGTCCTCCCCCAGCCCGAATTCGTCGACCAGCAGATCGCGTTCGTCCTTCACCTCCACGTCCGTCCGCTGCCCCGCAATGGTTACGCGCATGGTGCCGTCGCCCGCCGGCTCCACAGACACCGGTAGGCTCTTTCCGTTGACGATGATGGAGACGTATCCCTCCCGGAGTACGTCGAACGTGAACGGCTTCGGGTCGCCGTCCACAATCAACTGATCGTCCTCAATCGAAATGTCGAACGTTCGGTCGCCAACGACAGCGCGATAGTTCGGGGGATCCATGACAGGGATGGTACCAAAAAGGAAGTAGGCGAATGAGCGAATCTGCGTGCACGTCAGCCCGTCCTCCACTGTCGACGGCAGACCGCCGATCGCGGGCCGGTACTTTCAAACGGCAACGGCGGTCGGCAGGTAGCGGTCCGCCGTCACGCCAAAAAGCATGAACGGGCTGTACCTGCGTACGCACAAACTCTGCCTGCTGCACATAGTTTGTCAATTGAATTTGCTGCGTCCCTCCTCGATCATTCCGCTCAATCGTGGCCGACGACGTTCGCCTGACGCCGGACCTGCTCATCCGTGCCTACGCCAGCGGCATCTTTCCGATGGGCGACGACCGCACGGACACGGTGCGCTGGTACTCACCGGACCCCAGAGCGCACCTGCCTCTCTCCGATTTCCACGCGCCCCACAACCTGCGGCGGCGGGTGCGACGACGCGAGTTCTCGGTCACGAGCGACGACGCTTTCGAGCGCGTCATCCGGGCCTGCGCGGATCGGGATCGGACCTGGATTACCCCCCGCCTCATTCGAGCCTACACCCGGCTGCACGAGCGGGGCGCCGCCCACAGCGTAGAGTGCTGGCAGGCGGGCGATCTGGCGGGCGGCCTTTACGGCGTGGCCCTCGGCGGCGCCTTCTTTGGCGAGTCGATGTTTTTCCGTGTCAGCAACGCCTCCAAGGTCGCCCTCGTCCACCTCGTACGCCAGATGCGGGCCGGGGGTTTTGTGTTGCTGGACACGCAGTATTCGACCGAGCACCTCGAACGTTTCGGGGTCGTCGAGATCCCACGCAACGAATACATGGAGCGACTGGACGAGGCCCTATCGGTCGACACGACGTGGTGGCCGCTCACCGAAGCGGAAGCCGCTGATCTCGACCGCTCCGCGACCGAATTCGCCTCCTCGACCGGCTCCGGAAACGAGGGCGCGCCAAATGGGTGAAAGGGGCGACGCGTTGACCGAGCCTCGCCTTCTCAATCCCATGTCTCGTCCGGTGTTCGTCCCCGTAGCCCTCACCCTGACGGTCGGCATCCTGCTGTCGGCGGGCTGTCAGCCTTCGTCCGACGCCTCCTCGGAACCGGAGGCCTTCTCCGCCTCGGCGACCGCCCTCCCCGACAGCCTCCTCACCGCCCCCGACTCTACGGCCGATCGCTTCGATGCGGCCCTGCGGCACGCCACGGCGCAGGCAACGGACACGACGGCGATTGGGGCGCTCATGCAAACAATTGGGCTCCACTTCCGCGGCCGCCCCTACCTCGAAGGCACGCTCGACGAGCCCGACACCGAAACGCTCGTCGTACGGCTCGACGGCTTCGACTGCGTGACGTTCGTTGAGACGACGCTGGCGATGGCGCGTGGCGTAACGGCCGGCGACACGACCTACGCTGGATTTGCGCGTCGGCTTGCCGAACAGCGCTACCGGAACGGCACGATGCAGGGCTACTGCAGCCGGCTGCACTACTTCACCGAGTGGCTGGCCGACAATGAGGAGAAGGGGATCGTGGAGCGCCTGGACGACGACCTCGGCGGGCGCCGCCTCGCCGACACGCTTGATTTCATGAGCACGCACCGGTCGTCCTACGACCGCTTTGCCACCAACGACAGTCTCTACGCTTGCGTCCAAGCCATGGAAGCGGAGCTTCACGCGCGGCAGCAGGACCGCCCGGTCCGCTACGTGCCGCAGGACTCGATCCCGGCCGTCTATGACCAGCTACAGGCAGGAGACATCGTGGCCATCGCCACCTCCATCAACGGTCTCGATGTGTCCCACACGGGCCTTGTCTACGCCCACGAGGACGGGAGCAAAGGGCTCCTCCACGCCTCCCTCTCCGACGGCGTCACGGTTTCGCCCGATCTTCAACAGTACGTTCAGACGATCGATCATCAAATCGGTATCGTGGTAGCCCGGCCTCAACTGGTGCAGTAGGCCGCCGGCGCCTCCGATCTTCCCATCGTTCATTCCGAAGAGTAGCCCTGCACCCGCCTCCTGCTCGTTGGACGCTCATCGAACCTGTTCCTTCTCACCACCATGCAGGACCTTCAGCGCCTCGGCGTGTACACCAGCGGGGGCGACGCCCCCGGCATGAACGCCTGCCTCCGGGCCATCGTGCGCACCGCCCTCGCCAACGACCTCGCCGTCACCGGCATCCGTCGCGGCTACGAGGGCATGGTCGAGGGCGACTTCGTCGCAATGGATCGCCGATCCGTTTCCAACATCGTGCAGTCCGGGGGAACCGTGCTCAAGAGTGCCCGCTCCGAGGAGTTTATGACAGAAGAAGGGCGGAGCCAAGCCGCAACCCAACTCGCGGAGAACGACATCGATGCGCTCGTTGCCATTGGGGGAGACGGTACCTTCCGGGGCGCCTCGAAGCTCCGCGAAGAGCACGAAATTCCCGTCATTGGAGCCCCCGGCACCATCGACAACGACCTCTACGGCACCGACTCCACGATCGGCTACGACACGGCCCTCAACACGGCCATCGAAAACATCGACCGCATCCGCGACACGGCCGACGCTCACAACCGGCTCTTTCTGGTGGAGGTGATGGGACGGGACTCCGGCTTTATCGCGCTCAACTGCGGCATCGGGGGCGGGGCGGAGCTCATCCTCATCCCGGAAACGATCACGGAGATGGAGATGGTAAAAGAGCGCATCCTGTCGCTCATGACCGCCCAGCGCCGCTCCACGATCGTCGTGGTGGCCGAGGGCGACGAGCTCGGGGGCGCGCGGGGGATCGAGGAGGCCCTCCGCGACGACCCGGAGTTCTCGGACATCGACCTCCGCTCTACCATCCTCGGGCACACGCAGCGCGGGGGCTCCCCCACGGCCAGCGACCGCGTGCTGGCCAGCCGGCTCGGGGTGGCCGCCGTCGAATCGCTGCTCGACGGCCACACGGACGTCATGGTCGGCGTCGTGAACGGCGAGATCAAGCTCACCCCCCTCCGCAACGTCTACGGCCGCCGAAAGTCCATCGACTACGACCTGCTGAAACTGACGCAAATCCTCAGCTGAGGCATAGCGGTCTGTCGTTTACCTATTCGTCCCAGTTTACGCGGGGCTTGGCCTCCGGCTTGCGGACGCGTGGCGAGTAATTCGTGAAGCGTGATCCGCGAGTCGTTGGTCCTCACGTTTCACCCATCACGTAATACGCAATGTCCAGCCATCCCCCCATCGGCGAGGTCGAAGGCAAAGCCGAGGCCATCGAGGACATGTTCGACGCCGTGGCGCCCCAGTACGACCTGCTGAACCGCGTCCTCAGCCTCGGCATCGACCGGTACTGGCGCACCCGGGCCGTCCGCCTGCTGGCCGACGAACAGCCCACCCGCGTGCTCGACGTGGCCACCGGCACCGCCGACCTCGCCATCAAGGCCGAGCGCATACTCCACCCGCGTGAGGTGGTGGGCATCGACCTCTCGGCCGAGATGCTTCAGTATGGACGCGAGAAGCTCGACCGGCTCGGCCTCTCGCCCCGCATCTCGCTCGTGCAGGGCGACGCCGAAGACCTGCCCTTTGCGGACGACGCCTTTGACGCCGCGCTCGTCGCGTTCGGCGTGCGCAACTTCGAAGACCTGAAGGCTGGCCTGCGCGGCATCCGGCGCGTCCTGCGACCCGGCGGCGCCCTCGTCGTGCTCGAATTCAGCCGCCCCCGCACCTTCCCCATCAAGCAGCTCTACGCCTGGTACAGCCGCTACGTCCTGCCCCGTATCGGCGGCGTTCTTAGCCCCGAGCAGAGCGCCTATGAGTACCTGCCCCGCTCCGTCGCGGCCTTCCCCGACGGCTCCGACTTTCTCGACCGCATGGACGCCAGCGGCTACACCGATCTGCTGTGGAAGCCCCTCACCTTCGGCATCGCCTCCCTCTACCGAGGCTCCGTCCCCCACTCCCCCTGACGAGCCTTCCGCAAACGGCCCCGAAGCGACCCCCGCCCTCGCGTTCCAACCTTCAACCTTCCCACCTTCAACTTTCCACGCCCCCTCGAACGAATCCCGGCGGCCTGCGTTAACCACGGGCCCGCAGTCTTTTGAAGTCCGACCGCCGCGCGATGCAGTTCATCAATCAGCCCGAGGCCGAGAACGACGAGGAATGGTGGAACCGATTCAAAGAGTTGCTTGACGACCAGAACGACTGGCCTACGCAGTACACGTTTAAATTCATCGCACCGGCGGGTCGCCTCGACGAGGTGAAAAAGGTCTTCGGCGACCATCCCGTGCGGGTCCGCGAGTCGAGCAAAGGCAACTACAAGAGCGTGACGGCCCACCTGCGCATGTCCTCCAGCGAAGAGGTCGTCGCCATCTACGAAGAGGCCTCCGGCATCGACGGCGTCATCTCCCTTTAGCGTCAACGCAAAACGCTCCACGCCCAACG
>CAZSBW010000242.1:0-5070 GCA_964604815.1 uncultured Salinivenus sp.
GTTCAAAAAGAGGCGGCCGGCTATTCTGCACACTGCCGGACGTATTCGGTGGGGCTCTGGCCCACCATCTTCTGAAAGGACTGCGAGAAGGCCGAGGCCGACTTGAACCCGACGGCGTAGGCCACCTCCGCGACCGTACCCGGGTTCTCCGACAGCATTGCTTTCGCCCGCTCAATCCGACGCTTGCGGAGTAAGGTGCCGGTCGGGTCTCCGGTCGCCTTCTTTACCCGCCGCGTCAGCTGGCGCCGGCTCAGTGCCATCTCCTCGGCCAGCCGCCCGACCGTAAAGTCCGGATTGCTCAGGTGTTCGTCGATAACGGCCAGCAGGTCCTCAATGAAGGGACGGTCCTCGTCGTCGACGACCGTCGATGCAATCTCCACCTCCTGCCGGTACCGGGCCCGCAGGTGGCGCCGCGCCGCCAGGTGATTGTTAATCCGACGTCGCAGTTCCGTCACGTCGAAGGGCTTGGCCACGTAATCGTCGGCCCCGCACGCCAGCCCCTCCCGGGTGCCCTCCTCATCGGCCCGCGCCGTGAGCAAAAGCACCGGAATCGTCCGAAGATCCGCCTCAGCCTTGATGCGACGGCAGAGCTCGAAGCCGTCGACCGACGGCATCATTACGTCGCTCAGAACGAGATCCGGCTCGCGGTCCCGAACCATCTGCCAGCCCTCTTCCCCGTCGGTCGCCTCAATCACAGTCCACGAGTCGGAGAACTGCTCCCGCAGGTAGGCCCGCATCTCGGCATTGTCCTCCACGACGAGAATCGTTTCTCGCTCCTCGGAATGCTCCTCGCGCCCGTTCTCCGTCCCCCCGTCCTCGGCCGATTGTACGTCGGGAACCCACACGGTCGCCGATTGCGTGCGCTCGTCCGCGTCCGAGGGAGCATCAAGCTCCGCGTGCTGATGCCACGCCCCATCGCCCATTGCCCCGTCACCGCCCGCCCCGTCGCCTCCCGCCACTGGCACCAGCGGCAGAAGAACGGTAAATCGGCTCCCTTCTCCCGGCGTGCTTTCCACGTCGATCACTCCCCCGTGTAAATCCACGAGCTCGCTGGTGAGCGCCAGGCCGAGTCCCACGCCCTCGTGCTCCTGGGAGGCACTCTCGGATCGGAGGCGGGCCTGCTCGAACCGGTTAAAAATCTGCTCCTGCATCTCTGGAGAAATTCCCGGTCCGGTGTCGTCCACGGCAATTCGGACGCCCCCCTCCACAGCTCCTTCTGCGCCGAGCGCCTCGACGGACGCTGTCTCGTCGGCACGGTCGACCCGAACGGCGACCGTTCCCCCCGTCGGCGTGAACTTCACCGCGTTGCCCACCAGGTTGCTTACGATCGTTTCCACCTTGTCCGGGTCGAAGCGGGTCTCGATCCGGTCCGTCACCTCGACGCGAAGATCGATCTCTTTTTGTTCGGCTTTCGACCGAAAGGCCTCGGCGGTGCGCCGTACCTGATGACTCAAATTGCCGGGGCGGCGCTCCAGGTCCATCCGACCGGCCTCCAGGGTAGCCAGGTCCAGGAGCTGATCGATCAGGTGCTGGAGCCGCTCGGCATTTTGGATCATGCGTCGGATCTGTCGCCCCCCCAACGCGACGCGGCCCTCTTCCGCACGCTGAAGGGCGTCGCGGAGCGGGCTGAGAACCAGCGATAAGGGCGTGCGAAACTCATGGGTGAGGTGGGCAAAAAACCGATTCTTCGCCTCGTCCAGCTCGGCGAGGCGCTCGGCCTGCTGCTTGTTTTTTTCTTTTTCGGCGATCAGCTCCTGGGTTCGGTTGTCGACGGCTCGTTGCAGGCGGGCCTGCTGCGTTCGGAGACGATGGGTGCGCCAGCGATAGACGCCCCCCGCCAGGCCGAGCACGCACAGCACGACGAGGATGCGAAACCACGTCGTTTCGTAGAAATGCGGTGGAATCGTGAACGTGTGGGTGGCCGCCGGGCCGGGCGGGCGGCCCGTTAGCCGGGCCCGCACCTTGAAGTGGTACGTGCCCGACGCCAGGTTCGTGTAGCGGGCGAAGCGGCGATCGGTCGTCTTCCAGGTGCTCTCGCTCGGTGCGAGCTGCACCTCGTATTGAACGCGCTCGGCCCGGGCAAGACTCGCAGCCGTATACGAAAAGCCGACGGCTCGCGCGCTCGCTTCCCACTCGGAAGCGGATCTCAGCGACCGCTCGTCGAAATTGACCTCCAACCCCTTCAGGACTGCCTGGGGGCGGGGCGGTGCCCGGAAGAGCGAGTTGGCGGGAAGAAGGGTGATGCCCGACGTGTGCCCCACGTAAAGGGTGTCCCCCATGAGAGCAGCCCCGTTGACGTCGTTCGAAAGAAGGCCGTCGGCCTCGGTGAAATGACGCCGTGTAGCCCCCGTTTCGGCGTCCAGCAGATAGAGTCCCTGTGTGGTCTTTGCCATGGCGAGGCTGTCGCCCGACATCTCCACGGCCTCAATCAAGACCCCTTCCAGCAGCGTGTGCGTCGTTCCCCTCTCCGGATCGACGCGAAGCAGGCCGCCCCCCCGAAACGGGCACCAGATTCGTCCCTTCGGATCGATTTGGAGGCGGCGACCCTGCGATTCGGCGTGCGCGGGGGCCGTGGCAATGGTGTCAATTACGGCCCCGTCCGGCCGCCGCAGCCGCAGAACGATTCCCTCATCAAAGAGAATGACGTCGCCGTTCGGGGCGGGGCCCATCAGGTGGTGCTGCGAATCGTTAAGCGGCCAGGATCGAAGCTGGGTCGCCTCGGTCGTGTCGCCGGCCGGTTCGTGACGGTAGAGCCCGTCGTTGTGCCAAAAGTACCCGACCCCGCTGGAGTCGACGTAGCCCCGTACGCCCCCCTGAACGTGTCCCACCCGTTCCCATCCCTGAGCGGACGTCCACTGAAACCACGTTCGACCGTCTACGTCGGCATCCGTGCCGAGTGCGTGAAATCGATCGTCGTGACTGGGAAGCGTTACCCACTGCGAATATCCTACGGGAGCAGCCCGCTCGCGTCGGGGTTGAATCTGGAAGAGCCCCGCCCCCCACGTACTTCCCCACAGAACCCGGCCTCGCTCCCGAAATCCCATCCCGTTCTGAATGGCGGTTCCGGCGAGGGATCGACGATGCCGCGCCTTCGGATTGGCAACGTGGAGGAGGCCGTTCTCGGTGCCTACCCAAAGCCCGCCTTCTCGACCCCGGAGCACGGCTGTTGTTCCCGTTTCAGTGTCCCAGTCAATCGGGAGCGGCGGTTGCAATCGATGGGCCTCCGTGTCGTACCGCGAGACCGGCGGGGCGCCCGTGAGGTACGCCGTGGATCCGTCCCGGTACTCGATGGACGAGGCCCCGTACGTCGGCGCAACGCGATTGAGCGTGAGATTGCCGGGATCGAACCGGTACATCGTTCCGCCCCGAACGGTGAGAGCAGTGCCGTCCCCAATGAATTGGACGTCGGAGAAGGACTCGCCCCCCTCGGCAGTGATCGCGGCCGAATGCGCGACGGTTCCGTCCGATTGGACCCGCGTCAGGCCGGTGGGTCCCGTTACAATCCAAAGCCGCCCCTCCGGCCCCACGTCCGCCCCGCGCACGACGGTCATGCCCGTTCCGTCCGCAAACCGGAAGGGCGTGCGCGTCGGCGGCGAATCCGGTTCGAGCGTCCACACGGACCGATCCGTAACGAACAGAACCGACGCCCCCCGACGGAGCACCTCGCTGTTCAAATGATTGCCCAGCAGGGAGACGCGAGTGATGCCGTGCGGCGTAACCCGCATTGCATCGTGCCCGATGGCCGCCCACACCGATCCATCCGGCATGGGCTGAAGCCCGAATACCTGTTTCTGCCGGATCGAGTCCGGGGTCGGAATGGATCGAAATTCGTTGCCGTCGTAGACGGCGAGGCCATTTCTCGTCCCGATCCAGAGGAGGCCGTTGTTCGTCTGCGCAAGGGACAGGATCTGCTCGCTGGGCAGCCCGTCGTGGGTCGCGTACCGGTGGGAGGGCACCGTGTCGGCGCGGAGCGGACCGCACCAGGCGGCCATTCCCATGAGGATCACGCATAGAAGAGCGATCCGACGCATGATGGGAGGGGAGTTGTGTGGAGAACGCGTGAACGGAGGGGCACTCTTCAAGACACGTCCGAACGCGAAATCTAACGTCGGTCAGAAAAGTACTCTCTCGAAGCACGACGACGCAGAAGTAGAAACGAGACTTCCTGTGTCGCTCGCCTTCTCGGTCCCGTGATGTCCGGGCACCAGTACGTCCCAATATAAAAGCGCGCCGTCATATTTACAACATTTGGACAGTGCTTCTGGTTCACGGGGAAAATTGAGGCGAAAACGGCTCGTTTTCCCTCGTGCAGTCTCCAGCAATTTTTTTGGAGGAGGCAGTCCGAGCGGAGCGCAGGAAGCGATTGAACCTGCACTCGTGCCGTGGAAAAAACTTGAAGCCCCTGTCAGTGGGGTGCTGTGGGGTCACGCCGTCGCTTCTCGGAAGAGACGCTTCCGCCCGTACGGCACGGCCAGCGTCAGGAGGCGCCCGCCCATGAGCGTTGCGATGCCCCACCATACGCCCCCCAGTCCCCAGCCCATTGGAATGACGAGCAGGAGCACCGTGGCGGCGGCCAGGGCCGTCCCAATCATGGCCTTGGCGAGGTAGGAAAAGGCCTCCGCGCCCATGTAGATGCCGTCGCCCACGAAGACGAGGCCGTTGAGCGGCTGCAGCAGCGCCACGAACAGGTACACGTCGAGGAGGGCCGCGATCGTGTCGGGGTCGTCGGTAAAGAACTGAGGGAGGACGGGGCGGAGGAGGAAAAAGCCGGCGCCGAGCGCGACGCCCACGAGCAGCCCCCACTGGAACAGCCGATCCGAGACCGTCCGAGCGGTTTCCGGCGCGTCGGCCCCCAGGTGCTTAGACACGAGGGCCTGTGCGGCGACGGCCAGGGCATCGACCACGAGCGCGAGAAAGAGCCAAAGCTGGTGGGCCACCTGATGGGCCGCAACGGCCGTCACGCCCACGCGGGCGGCCACGGCGGTTGCCAGGGTCATGGTGCCCACCAGCGATCCGGTGCGCAGCAGCAGGTCGCGCCCCACCTTGAGGAAGGGCACCAGCGAGCGGAGG
>CAZSBW010000243.1:0-5064 GCA_964604815.1 uncultured Salinivenus sp.
GCCGCCCCGCGACCGCCTGGATGGCCTATCAGCAGGGGGACGTGGTGCGCATGCGCCAGCTCATCGACGACTCGACCGAACACGACGAGCACCGCTGGACCCAGCGCCACAAGCTCAATGCCCTCCAGGGCTACTGCGAAGCGCCGGACTGCCGCCGAAAAGTGCTCCTCAACTACTTCGGCGAGGAGATGGAGGGGGTCGCCTGCGGCAACTGCGACAACTGCCTCCGCGAGGTCGACACGTGGGACGGCACGGTGGCCGCGCAGAAGGTGCTCTCCTGCATCGCCCGCACGGGGCAGCGCTTCGGCAGCGGCCACGTAACCGACGTGCTGCTGGGCAAGGACACCGAAAAGGTCCGTCGCCACGATCACGACGACGTGTCCACGCACGGCATTGGCGAGGACCGGTCGAAGGCCGAGTGGCGAGCCCTCATCCGACAGCTGGTGGCGAAGGGGCTCGTGCGGGTCGACGTGACCGGGTACGGCGCTCTCACGCTCACGGAGGCGTGCCGGCCGGTCCTGCGCGGGGACGACACGGTCGACTTTCGGGATACCGGCGCGTCCACGTCCACTGCTACGTCCTCATCTTCCTCGACCGCCAAGACGGCCAACGGCGAACCGCTGCCCGAGCACGGCCCGGAGCGGGACCTGTTCGAGGCGCTCCGCGAGAAACGGATGGCGCTGGCGAAGGAGCAGGACGTGCCGCCCTACGTCATCTTCAACGACAAGACGCTGCGCGCGATGGTGGAGCACCGCCCCCGAACGCCCAGCGAGTTCCGGGCGCTCCACGGCGTGGGCGACGTGAAGCTCGACCGGTACGGGGAGACGTTTCTCAATGTCGTCCGCAACTTTGAGGGCTAACGGATCGTCCGCGGGGGCCTACTCGATCCAGACCGTCTTGGCGTTGACGAACTCCGCGATGCCGTGGTGCGAGAGCTCCCGCCCGTAGCCGCTGTCCTTGACGCCGCCGAACGGCAGGCGCGGATCGCTCTTCGTCATCTCGTTGACAAAGGCACAGCCCACTTCGAGCTCGCGGGCCATGCGCTCGCCCTTCTCGCGGTCTTCGGTGAAGACGCTGCCGCCGAGCCCGAAGCGCGTGTCGTTGGCGAGGGCCACGGCGTGCTCGGCGTCGTCCGCCGCGACGATCGACGCGACCGGGCCAAAAATCTCCTCGTCGAAGGCAACGGTGCCCGGCTCCACGTCCGTAAGCACCGTGGGCGCGTAGTAGAACCCATCCAGCTCCAGCGTGTGACCGCCGACGGCCGCCACCGCCCCGTCGCCAACGGCCCGCTCCACCTGGTCGTGCACCCCGTCGCGCAGGTCTTTTCGCGCCATCGGGCCGACGTCCGTGTGCGGGTCGGCTGGGTCCCCAATGGTCAATGCCTCCACCTGTCCGATAAATCGCTCCGTGAAGTCGTCCGCCACCGATTGCTCCACAATGAACCGCTTGGCGGCGATGCAGCTCTGGCCGTTGTTCTGCATGCGGGCGGTGCATCCCACGGACGCCGCCGCGTCGAGGTCGGCGTCGTCGCACACGATGAAGGGGTCGGAGCCGCCCAGCTCCAGAACGGTCGGCTTCACCTGCGCCGCGGCCTGCCGGGCCACCGCCTTTCCGGCGCCCACGCTGCCGGTCAGCGTCGCGGCTCGTACGCGCCGATCCTCCAGCACGTCGCCGACCGTCTCCTCGTCGATGAGGAGCGTTTGCAATTCATGCTCCGTAAACCCGGCGTCCTGTAACAGCTCCTCCATGGCGAGCGCACAGCCGGTCACGTTGGGGGCGTGCTTCAGCAGCACCGCGTTGCCCGCCATCAGGGCCGGGGCGCCGAAGCGAAAGAGCTGCCAGAACGGATAATTCCAGGGCATGATGGCCAAAACGGGCCCGAGCGGCTCGTAGGCCACGTAGCTCTTCTGGGCGTCGGTTGCCACCGGCTCGTCCGCCAGAAAGTCGGCGCCGTGCGCCGCGTAGTAGCGGCACACCCATGCGCACTTCTCGGCCTCGGCCTGCGCCTGGTCGATGGGCTTGCCCATCTCGCGCGTCATGAGCCGACCGTACTCGCCCGCCCGCTCTTCCAGCAGGTCGGCGGCGGTCTCCAGGCGCCGGGCGCGCTCCGCAAACGACCGCTCGCGGTTGACCCCGAAGGCCGCCTGGGCGCGGTCGAGACGGGTTTCTACCTCGTTGGACGAGTGCGGCGAATAGCGCTCGATTTGGGTGCCGGCGGCGGGGTCAACGGACGTGAACGGCATGAGTCTGGTCGGTTGGTGAAACGGAAAGGGCGTCGATGAGACGGGCCCCGACGGCAGGGGAGGAGCGGTGCCGCCTACGCGTCCTCGTCGGGCACCAGCGACTTGCCAAAGCTCTTGAGTGTGAAGACGGGGCAGGGGGCGCGGCGCACCACCTTCTCGGCCACGCTCCCGATGAGGAAGCGCTCCAGCCCGGTGCGTCCGTGTGTGGCCATCACGATGAGGTCGGCGGCCTGCTCGTCGGCAAACTCGACGATGTCGCGGGCTGCGTTGCCGGCCAGCACGTGCACGTTGACCGGATCGGTGCGCAGGTCAATCTCTGCGGCGAGCGTTTCGAGCGCCTCGCGGGCGCGATCCTGCACGTTCGGTTCGGAGGGGGTGAGGGGGTCGAGGCCGTAGACGTTGGGATAGGCCGCCTCCTCCACCACGTGCAGCAGGTCCAGCGGGGCCGCGTAGGCCTCCGAGAGGGCCACGGCGTGATCAAGCACGAACTGGGATTGATCGGAGAGGTCGACGGGGGCGAGCACGCGGCCGATGGCGGGTCCGGTTTCCTCCTCGCCCGCCAGTACGGTGAAGACGGGACACGGAGCGCGACGCACCACCTCCTCCGAGACGCTCCCGCTCAGCAATCGATTCATGCCCCGACGGCCCTGCGTTCCCATGACCACGAGGTCCACGTCGTGGTCCGTGGCCCGGCTAATGATGGCGTCGGCCGGCGAGGCGCTGGCGGTTTGGGCGTAGGTGACCGGCACGGTGCCACGCTCCTGCGTTACGGTTTGGACCTCGACGTGCTGCACGGCCCCGTCCCTGCCGCCGTCCGCGGCCCGCATGGGAAGGAAGTCCATGGGACTGGTGTCCTCGTCGGCGTCGGGCGCCACGACATTGAAGACATCGATCGTTGCGTTGTACTGAAGGGCCAGGTGGGCGGCGTGGGCGAACGCCCCCTCGGCCACGTCCGAAAAGTCGGTGGGAAAGAGAATTTTGTCAACGTTCAGCGTCATGGGCGAAAAGACCAGTGAGGGAGTAGCGAGCGGCGGCTGACGGCGAACCCGCCTGCGATGCTACAGAATAACGGGTACGGAGGAGAAGACAAAGAGCAGCCCGTGGGCCGACGCGCGCCGAGCGCGCAGACAACGCTGTGTGCGTTCCGTGGGGCGCATTTTGGAGGGCGTGAGGGCACGGGGGCGCCGGATCTTCGGGGGAAGATGGGAGAATGCCCCACGTCGGACGTCGCGATCATTCCACGAGGGGAGATCTCAAAATTGCATCTTTTCCGAGACTCGGCGATAGACATCGGGGCTTTTCGAACGTGGTTTTCTCGACGGCCTGTGCACGCCTCCCGTCTCCTGCGTTTCCCCGGCGATGCGCGCTCACGGAGAGAGCCGAGCCCGTTCGGCTGAGCCGGGGTTCTTAACACGCAATCGTCCCGGCAGCTGCCGGAGGGGATGGACGAGGTCGCCGCTCTTCCTTACCTTGTTTCTCGATCCGTTGAGACGTCCATCATAATCGGTGCCGCTTGCGTGGGGCACGGTCCTTTGCTTTTGCGGGATCGTGTCCGGATACGTTTGCACGGATCGGGATGCTCGCACGACGCTGCCTTCACAGTTTGATCCGGTTCATATGGCCACCCCGACTTCTCCTCGTCAGGATGTTCCAACGTCCTCGATGCCGAGGCCGACGCCCACGCACCCAGTGGCGGGGCGGTCGGTGGCGACCGAGGCCCCAACCTTCGACTGGACGCCGGTCCCCGACGCGGACACCTACCGGCTTCAACTCGCCGCGACCGACGCGTTCGAGACGATCTACTGCGACGAGACGGTCGAGGAGCCTCCCTCGATGTCGCTTGCCGACGTGCTCCCCGACGACGCGACCGTCGTGTGCTGGCGCGTGCGGGCCGAGACGGATGCGGAGGCGCCCTGGAGCCGCCCGGCCCACTTCGACGCGACCGCTCCCGACGCAGCCGCCGATGAGGGCCAGTTTCTGGTCGATGCCCCGCCGGTGCCGATCCACCCGATTGACGGCGACGCCGTGGACCCGCAGGCGGCGGCCTTCACGTGGGAGCCCGTGCCGGAGGCCAGCGGCTATCAGCTGCAGGCGGACACGACGGAGGCCTTCGACGATCCGGTCGTGGACCTGTCCCTCGATCGGGTGACCTCGCTGACCCTCTTTGACAGGCTGCCGGTGGACGCCTCGACACTGTACTGGCGAGTGCGGGCGCTCTTCCCCAATGACACCGAAGGACCCTGGAGCCGGACGGCCCTCTTCGGGCTGGAGGTCGAATCCGAAGCGGCCGGCGCGGACTCTGCCGAGGAGACGGAACCGGCCCCGTCCGACCCGCCGTCCCCGAAAAATTCGCCGGTGGCAGCCGGGCCTGCCCGCCAGGCGCGCACGAGCCCGGCGATGGCGATGGCCTTCGTGCTCGTCCTCGTCGTGAGCTTCGTGGCGACAATTCTCGCCGTCATGTGGCTGTGACCGGTCGCGTCCCCTTCGTTTGACTCACACCGTTCTTCCCCCCGATCCGCGTTATGATTCAGCGACGAACCGTGGGCGTCGTGGGCACCGGCAACGTCGGGACGGCCGCCGCGTACGCCCTCTTCAACCAGGCGCTGGCGACCGAAATTCTCCTCCTCGACAAGGACACGCGCCGCGCCGAAGGAGAAGCCATGGACCTGATGCACGGGCAGTTTCTCGTGGGCGGCGTAACCTGCCGGGCCGTCGAGTATCCCGCGATGAGCGAGGCGCAGGTCATCGTGCTCTCGGCGGGTGCCAGCCAGCAGTCCCCCGACGAAACGCGCCTCGACCTGCTCGCCCGCAACGCCCGCAT
>CAZSBW010000244.1:0-5062 GCA_964604815.1 uncultured Salinivenus sp.
ATGGACTGGCAGCGCATCCGGCACGTGCTGGTGGAGGACGAACAGCATCGGCTCGTGGGGCTCGTGAGCCACCGGACGCTGCTCCGGCACATGGCCGAGCGGACGGAGGTGCCGAAGGGCGGTGTGCCGGTAAAAGACATTATGGTGGAGGATCCGATCTCCGTCTCCCCGGATCGGCCCACGCTGGAGGCCGTGGAGATGATGCGCGAGCATCAGATCGGCGCACTGCCCGTGGTGCGCGAAGATCGTCTCGTCGGGATTATCACGGAGCGCGACTTCATACAGATCGCGGGGAACCTTCTCGACGATACCCTGGAGACGGAAGGAGGAGGACTCGCGGTTGAATCCGGGGACGAGCCGGGATCGCCCGGCTGAGGGCATGCTCGGCTGGTATTCGATCGGCACGAAGAATTTCGTCTACCGGCGCCCTCCCACGGTCGGAAAATCGTAAAGGGGTCCTACTGTGGGCATGATGCAATGACATCCGCCATTTCGTCCAGCAGGGCTGCTTTCACGCATTGGGCGTCCTCCTAGTTTGTCAATTCTCATTCTTGGCGTAATCGCGTCCCCCGTAAAGGGACGCATGGCGATGCGTTCCTACACGTTCGGGAGAGGCTGATTTTTTCGATGATCGCCTCTCTCTAATCCGTTCTCTCTCATTCGTACACGTCCGAATGATCTCAAAGCTATTCGAGAGGGACGAAAGCGATAGAATCAACCTCCAACGACGATGTAGGGAGACCGGCGGGTCGTCCCTAACGATAACGTTGAAAGCAACAGCTCAAAGAATGAGGTCTGACAGAGCACCAGGTTGCAGCGCTTTTTTCTTCGTCCCCTTCGAATTTCTCACCTTTGGTCTGTTGTCCAGCGAGAGACTTTGTTTCGACCAGGGCAGCCGAGTAGGGCCTTCAAACGTGGGCGTACCGATTCGGGAGATACGTACGGCACGTTGCTCGGAGAGAAAGGAGCCCGACTGTGGCTGTGACTGACAGCGGATTTCAGAACCCGATTCACGCATCGGTCGGAGGGGAACGCATTTCCCCCCGTTGCGTGGGACGGGGACGATTCTCGCACGACTTTTCAGCCAATCCTAGCTCAGACGAATGGACGACGAGTCCCGCGAACGCGAGATTAGCAACCGCACGGTGCGCATCGACCGCACGCTTTGCATCGGCTCCGGCAACTGTACCAATCTGGCCCCCGAAATCTTCGTCATCCGCGAGGACAACATCGTGGATTTTCAGGACGAGACGCCGGACATTGATCAGGGGCGCCTGGAAGAATCCGCCTCCATCTGTCCCGTTGATGCGCTCATCGTCGAGGATGAGAACGGGGAGCAAATCGTGCCGTAGGCGGCGTCGACGGTCCGGGCTGAGCCGTCGTCGTCGCGAGGGCGTTGTCGCTCAGCGAAGACGACGCGGGAGAAGTATGTGGAATCCGTGGGGGAAGAGGCAATCGGTATCACGCCTCCCGATTTGCGCGTCACGCGTCGTTTCCCGACCGTCGGTACCAGGCGATGAGCAAGCCGGTGAGAAGGCCGGCGAGGAGGGCCAGAAGGAGCTGGATAAGCATGTGCCAGAGCGGGAACAGTGGGGCAGGATGGAAGGGAGGGAAGACGAGTGCCCTCATGCGCGTTGAGCGAGTGCCCCCGAGGCTCTTCACGCCGCAACCACCGTTCGGCGGTCAAACGAGTTCCACCCGAAAACATCGGGAGGCGAATCGGCAACGGCGCTCACGTGCGGAGGAACCGGCTCTACGACGCGCCGACGCAAAGCGATGACTGTACACCCCGGCTTGTGGGGGCGACGGTTTGCGGATTGATGCCGAGACCGTTTTTCCCAGTTGCCGTCATTGCGACTTGGAAGCGGTGTCGGAGGTTTTCGGCCTCCACGTGTCGTTGGACGAATTCACGTCGGGGAGTTGATCGTTGGGGTCGAGGACGACCTTGCTCAGTCGACTGTCCGTGGAGACGCGTACGGTCTGGGGCGAGCCGCGCTTCCAGATGTCCACGGGCCGTCGCACCTGCTGATTCGTGCCGTCTGCTTTCACCACCTTCAGTTCGACGGGCATGGGAAGCTTGCGGAGGAGCTCGAGGGTGATGAGGGCGCCGTTCTCGGGGTTGCCGTCGACGTACTCGACACTGGCGATGCCCTGGTCAATCGTCCAGGTTTTTGCGAACCAGCCTTTCCAAAACCAGGACAGGTCCCGGCCCGTCGCGTCGTTCATGGTGCGAAAAAAGTCCGAGGGGGTCGGCTGTCGAAACGTCCAGCGATTTGCGAACTGTCGAAGGGCATATTCGAACTGGTCTGCACCCAGAATGTAGTCTCGGAGGAGCATAAAGCCGAAGGCGGCTTTGAAGGAGTACAGCCGCATGCGCCGCTCAGGCTTCAGGAAGGACGGAGGGGTCATAATCGGGAATGTCTCCTCGTCCGTAAGAAGTGGGCGGATCTCCTCTGCCGGATTGTTGCCGTCGGTGGGATAGTACTCGTCTCGTTTGGGCGAAAACTCGCCGTCGTAGAGCTGGCGGTGAGCAAGAATACTGAGCGTCGTTCCGAGGCCATCGGTAAGCCAGGGATTCCAGTTTTCGTTTGGGGAGATCATGACCGGGAACCAGTTTTTCCCCTGCATCTGAGCTGTGCAGGAAAACAACGAGTATCCTGAATTGGAGTGGTGGCAAACCGAAAGTCCCGGAAAGCCACGATTGCCGACCGGACCCGCCACGTTGATGGCCGTATTCCAGGGATAGGTGTAGAGCTTGTCGGAATAGAAGCGGACCGCTCGTCGAACGTGGTAGGTCGAACGGTTCCAAGCCTCCCCGCCCACTGAAGAGGGAGGATAATACGACATGGCAAGGATTGGTCGCCGCTTGGAACGTTTGATCCTTGCGGCATTCCAGACGAAGGACGTGGACGCCGCCCACGCCACCTCTCGCACGCCGTTCATCTGAAAGTGCCAAGTCAAAGTGCCGGAATTTTTGGGACGCGTGTCGCGGGAGCCGGCGTTGTCCGGAGAGATGACGGCCACTTTCGTGTCTCCCTCACGCGCCTGGAGAAGCCGCCGCTGCTGGTCGCCCGTCAGTACCTCGCCCGGATTCATGAGCGTGCCGGAGCCAGCGACAATCATCGACGCCGGGACCGTGATGTGATAGTCAAAGGATCCATACTCGGCGTGAATGTCGTCGGTCGTCTGGGTAGACGGACGGCCCCATCCGTGTTGATCGTCGTACGCGGAAACCCGAGGGAACCAGTGCGCGATTTCATAAATCACCCCGCTACGAGTAAACGCCCGAGAGGGGAGCCCCTCAGGTGCGATGGAAAGAGCATAGTCGAGTGAAAGGGAGGTCGTCCCCCCGTTCGCAGAGACGGGTTGGTCGAGCCGGACTTGAAGACGGGTGTCGGTACGGTGCGTCTCGGGCGTAGTGGTCTGCCCTTTCTTCTTTACGGTGACGTTTTCAATTCGGAAGTGCCGGTCTTGGGAGTGGGACCGCTTGCCGTTCGGGACCGGAGGGGCCACGCGGAGCCAGATGCTGTGAAGAGGCGTCGGGCTGTGGTTCTTGTACGTGAGGTCGACGGAGCCGCGGATGTACTGCTTGGTGGTGTCGAGCGTGGCCTCGATCGTGTACTGGACGTGGTTTTGCCAGAAACTGGGACCGGGATGCCCTCCCCCCGTGCGGTGCTGGTTCACAGGCGAACTGAGAAACGTGGGATCCCAGGCGGCTCGTGAATCGAAAGGCGACGAGTCCGTAGGCTGGGCGTGTGCCAGCGAGAAAGCGAGAATGAGAAGAGGGCCAAGAGCAATGAAGACCCGACCGGAGCTGGTCATTCCGTTGCTTAGACATGATGAAAAAACACCTATACAACTTCGATAAAATAGCAAAAAGATCGTGCTCCTCGAATTTTTGATGTGAATATCCTGTATAGACGAGAGAACAACCTCATTTCCTTGCAGTTTTTTTGGTCTGTTAGGCCCCATGGATTCGTCGAGAACTCACGGGGACGACGGGAATTAGAAGAGAACCTGTGTTTGACTTTCACAGTACACTTTTTGCCTCATTCGGGACATGGCGCAGTTCGGTAGCGCACCGCTCTGGGGGAGCGGAGGTCGCCGGTTCGAATCCGGCTGTCCCGACCGTTCATTGAATGGTCTCATTCGTCGTTCTCAGCTGCACGTCTCGTCGGCCGGGAGCGACGCTTTGTGTTTTTGTGCGCCTGGTCACTTCTTTGTTCGCGTCCTCGTCCGCTGATTTTTGGAGTCGATCCAGCAGAAAGCGGTGGCATTGAGAAGGTGGATCTGTTTTGGTTGCGTCCCGGGTCGCGCGGGTGTATAATATCAATGCTTGAGAACCTGAGGGTCGGAGCCCGTTCACTGTCCGCTCTACCGTTACGGGAATCGCCGTCATGGCCGATGAGTCGAGTGTAGCCGCCGGAAAGCGCTTTTCTCGGGACATGCGTTTGATCCGGGAGGCCCGGAATGCATCGGTCGACTCGATTCACAAGGAAACCCGCATTTCCCGATCGCTTCTTGAGTCGTTCGAGGAAGGCGGGTTGTACGACCATCCCACGTTCAATGAGGTGTACCTCCGATCCTTCGTGCGAGCGTATGCGAAGACCATCGGCATTTCCCCGGAGGTTGCCCTCGACGGACTGGACGCCGCGCTGGAGGGCACTTACGAGTCGGCGCTCGCCGACCGGTATCTAGAGTCGGGACCGGAAAGGGACGACCGGTCCTCCCGCGCTGAGGTCGAGACAGACGCGTCGGAGGAGGCGACCTCCGATGCTCCTGCGTCGGAAACGAGATCTGATGGTCCTCAGTCGGACACTCCTTCGGCGGGCGGGCCCGAAGGACGAGGCGGCATCGTTGGGCCGCCCCGTGCCCTGGACGACGAGTCGTCGCACTCAGAGGGAGAGCAGGTGCCCCAATCGTCTTCTGGGGAGAAGGCGCCCGAGAGCGAGGCGGAACCTGCTGCGCCGACGAGCGCGGCCGAGTCGGAGGACGACTCGGAAGCGTCTCCCCCGTCGCCTGCGTCCGAAGCGGGGCCCAGATCGGGGGCTGAGGCGGGGGA
>CAZSBW010000245.1:0-5053 GCA_964604815.1 uncultured Salinivenus sp.
TGGTACGGTAGCGGGCAGCGGGAGCCCACCGGGACGGAAAGCCACCCGGGACGGGCGGCGCACTCCGTTCGGGAGCCCGCCGGGACGGAGCTTGGTGATTATTCCCTATTCCGTGCGATCGGCTCCGTCTGCTTTTTGCAACTCGGGAACGCTCCCGTCTACGTTCCCACACGTCTACTTGCCCGTTCTTCCCGGTCGTGGTCGAGCAATTGGGGTCGAAGAGGCCGTCTTCCTTCGACGAATGCCCCGCGTCCGGTTTTTTCTTGGGAGCGAGGCGTAACGGAACCCCCGGCCTTCGCCCCAAGTTTGGCGTTTCTTCCTCGGTGCGGAGCGTCCCCGTGCCCGAAGCACCACCAGAGACCCTTCGTCTCCAGCTCTTAGAGTTCTTTCGCAGCGTACAATTAAGGTTTGGAGGAAATCGCGTAGGGTTTGCCATAAAGAGTGTGAAGATCTTGGGTTGCTCGTGGCTCTGTCGTATGTTCAATCCGTGACGAGCATACCGATCCAAGATCGAACTTGCTTGAGGCCTGGACGGAGAACTCCTCCGAATTACTGCGGGCGTCTTCCTCGGGTTGGTTGATTGTTCGGCATTGATTTTGGCAGTGCCGATGGAATCATATTCTCGTCCATGCATCATTGGGGCCGAATGCCGGAGGCCCGGTCGCTCACTGCTGAACGCTGCGTTCGTATGCCGCAAATATTTCCGAAAAGGGCCAACGCCCTTCCGATTCTTTCACTGGTAGGGTCGCTCCTCGGGGGGGTGGCGCTGATTTTTCTGGTGTGGTACTACTTTTCGCCGGAGTTTACGACGGTGGGGTACCAGCCGGACCAACCGGTGCCGTACAGCCACCAGATTCACGCCGGCAAGCTTGGCATGGACTGCCAGTATTGTCACACCAACGTCGAGAACTCGAAGCACGCCAACGTGCCGCCCACCCAGACGTGCATGAACTGCCACAATCAGATTAAAACGAATTCTCCGAAGCTCTTGGAGGTGCGGCAAAGCTGGGCGAACGATGAGCCGATCCAGTGGACGAAAGTGCATCACCTGCCGGACTACGCCCACTTTAGCCACGCCTCGCACGTGAACAAGGGCGTTGGCTGCGAGACCTGTCACGGACGCATCGACAAGATGGGCGCGGAAGGGGTGTACCAGGCCGAACCGCTGTCCATGGGATGGTGTCTGGAGTGTCATCGCCAGCCGGAAGTCTATCTGCGGCCCAACGACGAGGTTACGACAATGGGGTATACCCAGCCCGCAAATTTCGTGGAGCGCAACCTGGATCGGATTCGGGCGGAGGGCATTCAGCCCCCCACGAATTGCTCGGCCTGTCACTACTAGCATGTAGTGGACATTTTGCTCTGCACTGAGGCGGCGGTGTGCCCAGTGCCTTTCCTCAATCCGCAACGCCACAGCGCAGTATGATCGAACTTGATGTTATCGACCCCGATGAGAGTGGGGATGATCAATCTGAGGAGTCGGGAGCGACGTTTTGGCGGCATCCGGCTGAACTGGAGGACGACGATGCGTCGTCGGACGAAGGGGAGGACGGCCTCGAATTTGGGCCGGGTGACAGCGAACCGCCCAGCGGGGCGTCGCGGCGCCAGTTCCTGCAACTCATGGGAGCGTCCATGGCGATGGCGGGGCTCACAGGGTGCCGGCGACCCGAGGAGAAGATTCTGCCGTACTCGCGCAAGCCGGAGGAGGTCATGCCGGGCGTTCCGCAGCAGTATGCCACAGGCATGCCGTTCCGGGACGTACTGCGCCCCGTGCTCGTGGAGAGCCACGAGGGACGCCCGACGAAGGTAGAGGGCAACGGCGATCATCCGACGGGGCAGACCGGCACGAGCGGCTTCGAGCAGGCATCTGTGCTCAACCTCTACGATCCGGACCGGTCTCGCTCGGTACGGCGGGCGGGCAGGGAGGTGGCGTGGGGCGACTTCGTGGACTTTTGTCGTCAACTCGGCGGGCAGCAGAACGTGGCCGTGCTCGTGGAGGAAACTCCCTCGCCCACGGTGGGGGCCATGCGCCGGCGAATGGCAGATCGGTTTGACAACCTGCGCTGGGTGACGTACTCATCCACCGGCGACAATCCGGTGCGCCTCGGAATGCAGCAGGCGTTTGGGCGTTCGCTTCGCCCCCGGTACAATCTCGGGGAGGCCGAGGTCATTGTGAGCCTTGATTCGGACTTTCTCGATGGGCGCCATCGGGATTTCCTGCATAACTCGCAGGCCTTCGCGGAGGGGCGTCGGCTTGAGGGCCCGGACGACGATATGAGTCGTCTTTACGCCGTGGAGAGCCAGTTTTCGACCACCGGCGGCTCGGCGGACCACCGCCTCCGCATGCAGGCGCGTCGCATCAAGCGGTTTGCCGCGGCCCTCGGGGCCGAGTTGGGCGTCGGGTCGGCGCCGGGCGTCGACTGGGCTGAGAAGGAGCAGGTCTACCTCCGTGAGATTGCTCGGGATCTGCAGGAGGCCGGCTCGCAGGGCGTCGTGCTGGCGGGCGAGTCGCAACCGCCCGCGGTACACGCCTTGGCGATGGCCATCAACCAACAGCTCGGCGGCATCGGCACCACTGTCACGCTGTTCGACCCGGGCGCCTCGCAGGCCGAATCGCAAGATGAGGTCCTCGCCGACCTCACGGCGGACATGCGGGAGGATCAGATCGACTCGCTCTTCATGATCGGCGTGAACCCGGTCTACGACGCCCCCGCCGAGCTCGGTTTCGCGGAGGCCCTTGCGAACGTGCAAAACACAGTGCATTGCGGGCTTCATCGCGACGAGACCGCACGGGCCAGTCGCTGGCACGTGCCCCGCACCCACTACCTGGAAAGTTGGGGCGACGGGCGGGCCTACGACGGCACCCTGTCGGTCATCCAGCCCCTCATTCAGCCGCTCTACGACGACGCGCACTCGGAAATCGAGGTCCTCAATCTCCTGGCCACGGGCGTGGACGCCAACGGGTACGACCTCGTGCGCGACGAGTGGCGGGACCGCCTCGGCGGCAACTTCGAAGAGCGCTGGCGCCAGGTCATCCACGACGGCTACCTGGCGGACACGCAGTTCGAGCGCGCGTCGGTGCAGCAGGCCGGCGTGCCGGATCTTTCGGCTCCGAGCGCGGAGGGCATGGAGGTCGTTTTTCGCCGCGACCCGAAGCTGCTGGACGGGCGCTTCTCCAACAATGCCTGGATGCAGGAGCTGCCCGATCCGATCACGAAGATCGTGTGGGACAACGTGGCGATCATGAGCCGGGCGACGGCCGAGGAGTTGGGCGTGGAAGTGACCCGCCGCCAGGATAACTTTTACGCGGACCGCATCGCGCTGACGGTCGACGGGGAGACGGTCGAGGATCTTCCCGTCTGGATTCAGCCGGGGCACCCCGACGACTCGATCACCGTCAATTTGGGGTACGGGCGAACAATTTCGACAACCCGCGAGGGCTACGACACGCCCTTCTGGGACGTGACCGACGACGTGGATGTCTACAACGACGCGCCCATTGCGGGCGGCATTGACGCAGACGGCGAGCCGATCGACGTGGTGGGCGTGAATGTGGCCCCGCTGCGGCCGGTCGGGGATCGGGTGGCGACAGGGGTGCAGGCCGATCAGATCGAAACGGTCGACAGCGACTACCTGATTGCGACCACCCAGGAGGAGGGCTCGATGCAGGGGCGACCCATCGTGCGCTGGGCTACCCTCGAGGAGTTCAAAGAGGATCCGTATTTCGTGGACGAGGAGCAGGCGCCGGTGCCGGAGCTCGGGCACGGCGACGGCCACGGAAAGGGGCAGACGGTCCAGTCGGAGGACGGCTACGGCCTCGCGTCGGGGACAGGGACCGACGCGCACACCATCAACGACATTTCGTCGGGCGAGGCGAGCGGGGACCACGCGGGGGACGGTGCTCCCGCCGATACGTCCGGCCACGGGGATGAGAGCGACCACGGAGGGCAGGAACACGGCTCCGACCACGAGACGGAGGGGGCAGAGAAGGTGGAGGGCTATCAGGAGTATCCGGCGCCCTGGGAGGAGAACCATCCCAAGGACCAGCCTGCCATGAAGGACAATCCCTACTACCAGAACCAGTGGGGCATGTCCATCGACCTCAATACCTGCACGGGCTGCAATGCCTGCATCGTGGCCTGCACGAGCGAGAACAACGTGCAGGTGGTGGGCAAAGAAGAGGTGAGCAATGGGCGGCACATGTACTGGATTCGGAATGACCGATACTATGTCACCGAAGGGGAGCAAGATACCGACGATCCGGAGATGCTGATGCAGCCGGTGATGTGCCAGCACTGCGAGAATGCGCCGTGCGAGTCGGTGTGCCCGGTGGCGGCGACCGTCCACTCGCCCGACGGCACGAATCAGATGATTTACAACCGTTGCATCGGGACGCGGTACTGCGCCAACAACTGTCCCTACAAGGTGCGGCGGTTCAACTTCTTCAACTGGTCGAAGACGCTGCCCACCGAGGTGCAGATGGCGCAGAATCCGGAGGTGACCGTACGCACGCGAGGGGTGATGGAGAAGTGCTCCTGGTGCGTCCAGCGCATCCGCCAGAGCCAGCAGCAGGCCGACAATGAGGATCGCGACCTCCGCCCCAACGAGGTGGAGACGGCCTGCCAGCAGGCCTGCCCGACCGACGCAATCACGTTTGGCGACCTCAATAATCCCGAGAGCGACGTCGTTGAGGAGAAGCAGAATCCGCGCCGGTACGAGCTGCTTTCCTACCTGAACACGAAGCCACGCCTCTCCTACCTTGGACGTGTGCGGAATACCAACCCGCGCATCGAAGAGGCGCTCTCGTCGGAGGACGAATCGGAGGCAGTCGCTTCGGCCGAAGCGTAACCCCGGCCCCTTTTCGAACCATCGTAGAACCGATCTGACGTACTCGTGGCGAACACCGAGGACTCCAAACAAATTCCGGCCGACCCTTCAAGACCGGAGGGAGACGCGGGGGCGGGACACGACGAGCTCGTGCGGGGCGATCTCTCTTTTCACGACGTCACCGAGCTGGTGTCTCGACACACCGAGAAGAAGGCGCCCCTGGGAT
>CAZSBW010000246.1:0-5049 GCA_964604815.1 uncultured Salinivenus sp.
AGGCACTCTTCGTCTGGGTGGCGTCCGGTGATTAATCTCGCAAAGGCACACAGATCTCCATCCTCAAACTCACTTCATTCAAACAATGAGGATTTCAGCCGTTTCGCCTCCGTTCTCGCCCGGGCGCGATTTTCTTCAAGGCCGGAGGGGCTTTCTGTCGCTTCTTCGAGGCGCTCTTCGTCGGGGCCGCGTCCGGTGATTAATCTCAAAAAGTCACAAGATCGCCTCGCTCGGAACGGGGCTTTCCCAAAATGGATTGCCGAAACTACACGATGCATCTGAAAGATGGTAGTGTTTGCCACAGCCTTCCTCCCTGCAGTCGGGCTGGACGCCGAACTGCGTGGAAATAAGGGACTGGACAGATCCTCGCCCGCTCTCCCTGAATGCGGAGGGGATGGCCGATCCCCAGTTGGCTTCGCTCCTCATTAGGATCGTGCAACTCTTCCTGCCGAATACAATGGCATAAGGTGGGCGTAGGGCCGCATCGCCATGCGGCCCTGCTGGTTACGGTTGATCATCTTTTTGGTGAAACTGGTATTTGTTTTTGCCAAGTCGGACCAGAAGGCGAAGCGTCTTCTGCATCGTTCTACACAAGAGCAGTCGGCTTTGGGAAGAGCGCCTCGGTTGCCGAAAACCGTTCGGGAAATCTGTCGCGCTTCATTCTCCTCCTCCCTTCGGAAGCCGAACCGTAAACCGACTCCCCTCTCCCTTCTCCGTTTCAACGTCGACTTGTCCTCCCATGTCCTCCACGGTTTGCTTTGTCACCGTCAGGCCCACCCCAGTCCCCTCATAAACCCGACCGGTCCCCTCCGAGGCCTGCCGAAAGGGTTCAAAGATGTCCTCAGCCATCTCCGGGTCCATCCCGATTCCTGTATCCTCCACTTCGAGAACCGCCTGTTCCCCTTCTCGGTGGGTCCGAACCCACACCTGCCCCCCCTCTTCCGTATACTTCACCGCGTTCGAAATGAGATTCTGGGCGATGATCTGCACCCCGCCCTCGTCGGCCATCGCCCATACCGGCGGGCTGGGCGACTCCACAGACAGGCTCACGCCGGCCTCCCGGGCCTGGGGTCGGAGCTCCTCGGTGACCGCCTCCGCCTTTTTGCTGAGGTTGATGGGCTCGCGGGCCAGGCTCATCTGCCCGGCCTCCAGCTTGGACAGGTTAAGGACCCCGTCTAGCGTTTCGAGCAGGCGCATGCCACCCTGCTCGATCAGCCCCGAGAACCGGCCCAGTTGCGAGAGGTCCGCCTCCTCCGGACGCTCCTCCAGCACCTCGACCTGCTCCCCGATTGCTTCCGCAAACCCAATGACCGAGGTCAGGGGCGTGCGGATCTCGTGGCTCATGTTTGCGAGGAAGGCACTCTTGAGTTTATTCATTCGCTCGGCTTCCTCCTTCGCCTCGAGGAGTTCATCCTCGTACTGGAGACGGCCGAGGACGACGGCGGCGTAGGTCGTCAGCACCTCGATCAGCCGCAAGTCGAACGGATCGAAGTTGTCTGTTTCCTCAAACCCAATGACCACCACCCCGTAGTCCCCGATCGGCACGGCGGCAGCCGCCCTCAGGTCGCCGTAATCGATGCTGTTGTCGAGCGCCTCAAGATCTTCGACGACGACCGTCTCGCCGGTCCGGTGAGCCCGCCCCGCGACGCTCACGTCGTCTGCGGGAATGGGCTCGGGGACCGGCCCCTGAAAGTCCTCTTCGTCGATGCCGGTCCGGCTGGGCACAATCATCCCGTCGATTACGAACCCGACGTTGTACAGAGGATAGTCGAAGACTTCCTGGAGGACCTCGTGGACGTGCTCGCCCACGTTCTCCTGACTTTCGGCCGTCAGCAGACGGCCCGTTGCTCGGTAGAGCGACTCCAGTTTTTCTCGACGCTCGCGGAGGCGCTTCTCCATTTCCTTGCGCTCAGTGATCTCAAACCCAAACGCCGCCACACTCGTGACCTGTCCCTCCAGGTCGATGACCGGACTGTGAGCCCGATAGTAGTGGCGCGGCCCTTCGTCGGTCTGCATCGTCTCGTCCAGTTCGACGCGCTCCCCCGTCCGGGCCGATTTCCGAATGGCTTCGTCTCGCTGCCGTCCAAGCTCCGGATCGAGGCCTCGCTTGCGACAGTATTCCTCGTTGGTGCGGCCGATAATCCACTCGCGGTGCTCCGGATCGCTGATGCCGTGGGAGTTGACGTACTCGTACCGTGCCTCGGGACTGTGAAGCGCCAGGTCGATTGGAATTTGGTCGAGGATCTGCTCGTAAAAATTTCTCGTGTTCCGCAGCTTCCGTTCGCGCTCTTTCTGCTCGGTGATGTCTCGCACGATACAGATCAGCCCTTTCCCTTCAAACGTCGTGAGCGTTACCTCCTGCGCAAAGCGGCTCCCATCCGTCCGCTTTCCGGTGGCCTCCCCTCGCCAGTCTCCCTCGTCGAACAGCGACGGCATGACCTCCTCCTCGAAGCGCTGCAGTTCGTCTTCCCCGTAGCACATTTTCCACGTCTCTCCCAGAAACGCATCCGGGGAGTCGTATCCGTAGATCTCAGCGTGAGCTTGATTCACATAGATGTATTCCTCATCGCCGTTAAGGATGGCGATCCCATCGGGGGCAGCCTCCATGGCGTCCAATCGCCGTTTCAGTTTCCGCTCTCTCCGTTTCTGCTCAGTAATGTCGGTGTAAATGGCGTAGATCTCCGGCGGCCCCTCGTCCCGTCTCCGTCCGGCAACCTGGAGCTGAAAGTCCCGAAGGCCCTCAGCCGTTTTTCGCTTCACCTCCGTCTGGACGCCCCCCGACAGGGCCCGCCGGTCAATCTCGGCGGCTTTCGCACGGGCCTCTTCGGGCACGAGGAGAGCATCGATGTCCTTGCCGTGTACAGAAGCGGCCTCGACCCCGAAGACCTCCTCAAAGGCTGGGTTCGCAGCAGTAATGAACGTCCCTTCCTCTCGCATTTCAGAGCGGACCACCGGCGTGGGCAGGGTCTCGAAAAGCGTCTGGAGCCGATCCCGCTCTTCCTGAAGCGCCTGCTCCGTCTGCTTCTGTTCGGTAATGTCGGTAACCGCACCATCGTAGTATTCAACCGTCCCGTCCTCTCCGCGAACGATGGACCCGCTCATGAGGGCGTAAAAAGTGGTCCCGTCCCGGCGGCGGAGGAGGACCTCGGTGGGCTCGATTCCCCCCTGGCTTCTGGAGGTCTCCCGAAGCTGCTCCCGCATCTCGGGATCAGCGTACATGTCCGCCGGGTCCGCCTCGCACACCGCCTCGGGGCTGTCGTAGCCAAACATCTGAGCGAGGGCCTGATTGGCATAGACGATCCCCTCGTCCGGGGTCGACCGGTAGATTCCCTCCGACACATTTTCGTTAATGCTGCGGAGCTGTCGTTCTCGCTCTGCGAGTTCCTCCCGGATGGAAAGCCGGCCCCGGAGGGCAATGCTCTCGATGAGTGCCACGGTCACCATGCTCGCAAACAACACCGACGGGCTCGTGCGGGGCGCAGGGACCATTGCGATTCCCCCTGCAACGAGAAAAAACCCTATGCCCAAAAATCCCAGAATCGACCGAAACGACCGGGCCCCAAGCCCTACGGTTACGCCCAAAACAGCGTATCCAAGCAGCAGGCTCACCGCGTAGTCGCCGTCAAAGTGATTTAGTGCAGTCACGAGCGTAAGCCAGATCATCGTGACATAGACCACCCCCCAAAATCCCAGCACATAGCGCCGGCAGATCTGCTTCGAGACGTAGGAGCCCCCGAGAAGCCCAGCATAAAGCCCCGCGACCGCAAAGTTATCCCACGTCGGATCGAGGGCGTCGGGATTGGAAGCCCCGTACACGAAGCTGAACAGTGGAAGCACAACCACCCCGATGAGGCTCAGCATGCGATGAAGCTGAACCTGGGCCTTTCTCTCCTGCGAAAGCGTGTCGTCGTCGGGTTGGAAAAGCGTGGAAACCTCGGAGAACGAGGAAATCATAGCGTCTATTGAAGATTTCTCGGGACAACTTCGGTCAATGCCACCGACGCAATGGTGTGAAGTTGTTTCCGAGGAGGGCGCCAGTTGTCCTAAACAACTGGATTTCTTTCTACTTTGCCGATTCGACAACAGTCTTAAATTGTTGGGTTCGAAGGAGTCTCCTCCGCATCGAGCAACTTCACACTGTTGCGACCGTCGGAAACAGGAGGACCGAGTGCTTCTCCGCCAACTCCCTATACATTGCACAAATTTCATGCAAGACCTGACTGATGCCTGATGAAGGGGAACCTGAGCACAGAGAGGGATTCGTCATGCTGAGGGAGCCAACGGGTGACTGAAGAATCTCTTCGAATCCAACAGTTCCGCTACATTCGGTGAGATCTTTCGACTTTGGCAATCTCGGATTGCCTGCTTCGCACCCTGGGCGTACTCGGTCGCTTCGCTTTCAGCACTCCGTTCAGGATGATTGCAATGCAAAAGGGAGTACCTGACGCTACACCGCGAAGCTGTGCTGACGTCAGGACCGTCGGTCTGAACACCGCCCTCCGATCGTAGGATGGGTCGCCGGGGGGCTACAGCAATTGCCTCCTGAAGCTACCGGGGCCTCTTCAGCGTACTATTCAGCCCGGGACGCGCCGCTGTCGTTCTGAACGGGAGACAGAAGCTCCGTCCCCTCAAATGCCTTCGCCTCGTCGAGGAAGAGCTGACGGTGGGGAAAGGGAATCTCAATGTCGGCCTCGCGCAGGGCCTCGCGCACCTTCTCGGTGTACTCCCAGCGGATGGGGACCTCCTGGCTCGGGTCCCGAATGAAGAAGCGGAGGGCCATGTCGACGCTCGAATCGTTCATGCTCGTGACGACGACGCTCGGGGACGGCTGCGGCAGGATCCGGTCGTCGTCCTCCGTTAAGGGGAGAAGCACCTGACGGGCCTCCTCCGGGTACTCCTTGTAGGCAATGCCGAACTCGATGTCGATACGAAGCACGTTCCGCTTCGTGTGGTTGACCAAGCGCTGCGTGATCATCTGCAGGTTGGGCAGCACCAGGATCTCGTTGCGCACGGTGCGGATGCGGGTGGAGCGGAGCGTGATTTCGTCAA
>CAZSBW010000247.1:0-5043 GCA_964604815.1 uncultured Salinivenus sp.
CGTGTCGGCTAAGGACGGAGCCGGTTCCTCAGCTCCGCGATGGTGAGGAGAGGGTTCTCCTGGTGAAGCATGGCGTGACAGTTCGGGCAGACGGGCTTCATCTCCTCTTTGAGAAGTGTACGGTTCTTGAACAGCACTTCACTCCCATGGAGCGGACCGAGAGAACGTCCCCGAGCGACGGCATCGAGCTGGACGAGGAATTCCGACCCCTCACGTGTCCGAATTGCGGGACCGAGAGGCAAGGCGACTACTGTCACGGTTGCGGCCAACGGTTCCTGAGGGACCGGCTGACAGCCTGGGAGCTGTGGTGGCTCTTCGCCGAGCGGTTCCTGGACTGGGAAGAGGGAGCCTGGCGGACCTTCCTGAAGATGGCCAGGTCGCCGGGGGTCGTCGTGCGGGACTTCCTCGGCGGGAAGCGCAAGACGTACCTGAACCCGTTCTCGTACCTTCTCTTCTGTACGGGACTATACGCACTCGGGCAGTTCCTGATGAGACGGATTGCGGGGCTATCGGCGGTCCCGGGCTTCCAGGAGGTCCAGGAGATGGGAATGGCGCTGGACGACGCCGAGGACCAGTTCACCATGATGGCGTACGCCACGGTTTTTGTCGTGGCCCTGCTGGCGCTGTCCATGCGGATCATGTTCGACGGCCGGCTCCTCAACGCCATGGAGGCGGTGGTGACGACCATCTACACGGCGGGAAACGTGTTCGTGCTTACTCTCATGGCTTCCGTAATCGAGTTTGCCCTCACGGGGGACCCGATTCCGCTCTACGGTCCCACTGGGGCTGCCGTGCTGCCGGGGGTGGATTTTTCCGAATTCGTTCAAGGGCCTCACCCTGCCTTCGGCTTCATAGAAGTATTTGCTCTTCTGTTTCCGGTGGGCATGGCGCATACCGGGTACGGGTTGTTCGAGAGCTGGAAGATGGCGGGATATACCGGTGTTACTCCGTTTGTGGCCACTCTTTTCGGAGCCGGTTTCGTTCTGGTAGGGTATGGAGTGATAGCCTTCGTATTTGGATCTTTTGCCCTCCTTTTTAGGGCGGTTGCGTTTGGGAATTTGGAAAGCCTTGTTGGCGGGGCGGTTATGCTGTTTCTGCTGGCAGTTTTCCTTGCACCGCTTCTCGTGCCCTATTTTGTGGATTGATTCAAAGTAATCGTCTCCGGAGGAAAAGAGGGGACGGTCGTGGCGATTCGGCCAGTGATTCCAGATGTCACGGTAATGAACCTCTGTAGACCCCTGGGATGGAGAAAAAAGATTGGGTTAGACCGGAATTTCTGATTCGGCCTCTATGGATGAAGAGGTGGGCGGCAAAGGGCTTTCTCCCCGGCCGCAGGGCGAATCCGTCCAGAAACGGAGAGATCGTCGTTCGAGAGGCCCCAGAACCGGCCCGGTTGGGGGCTCGCCTCACTCCCCCACCGTCTGGAACCAGTGCCTGTCCACGTTCTCCCCGAGCGTGGGTTCAAGTGATCCACCGCTGGAATTTGGAGGTGGTAGGAGATGGCGGGATGTGTGCAAGTATTGAAGATCTCACGCGGTGGGACTGCAACTTCGACACCGAGTGCGTCGGCGGGGACGGCTTTACTGAGCAGATGACGACCTGTGTGCGATTGCAAGATTATTCAGGGGACGCCATTGGTTTTCTCATCGGAAGCGGGGAACTGATTCGTGAGATCCTACCGCCTTCCTTAGTATGACGTCCATTTTTAGCTGGATCCAAAAATGGACGAAAAGAAACGACGAAGAGCCGATTTTCTTGAATGAGCGTTGATGGCGAAAGCTTACGTCCCCATCCTCGATCCTGCCCGTCCCGGTAGGGCACTGGAGTCCTACAGAGATGGATTAGCTGGATGACGGAACTTCGAGTCCAAGACCTCAGGAAAGACGAGCTTCTTCGAGAAGTCGAGAGCGCGGCCACCGAGGCTGTCCGCCGCGAACGTCAAGACCTTCGTGAGACGGTCGATCGGCTTCAGCAAAGCCGCCTATCTCCAGAAGACGTGGCTGGCTTTAGAGGAGGCCGCGCGATACGCAAGCATCTCCCTACAGACGCTTCGGGACTTGAGAAACGAAGGCCTGCCGACGGCCGAGAGAGGAGGACGAAAGTACGTTGAGCGCGAGGAACTGGACGCCTTCATCGGCGGAAAATAGGCGACAACTTCTACCAGTGCCTCTACCACAGAAAACAGAAAACCCTACAAACCCCTGATTTGTAGAGGTTTGTAGGGGATCGTGTGGCCAGGGGCAGATTCGAACTGCCGACACACGGCTTTTCAGGCCGTTGCTCTACCACCTGAGCTACCTGGCCCCGGCTGATCGAAAGCGGATTCCCCAATCAGCGAGTACGGGCGACTGAGCCCGCAGCGTTGGAATGTAGGGTCCGGCGGAGGGGGTGTCAACGACCGGGCGGGAGCTTTACGCCCCCTTCACCGATCGCGGACCCTGCCGCTCAGTCCGAGTCCTCCGAACGGCGGACGCCCCACATCAGTTTCGAGCGCAGCGTGTGGAAAAAGTGTTGGCTTGGGAGCTTCACGAGGTTTACGGTATGGTGGGCGCGCTCGATCGTGAATTCCAGGTCGCGCCCGTCGAATGCAGTGCTGCGCCCGTCGGCCGAAAAAACGTAGGGCTCGTCGTCCCCGAGAACGCGGCAGGTGAGAGTCGAGTCGGCGGGCAGGACGATGGGCCGTACCGTGAGCGTGTGAGGCGCGATGGGGGTGAGGATGATGGCGTCGACCCCCGGGGCGATGATGGGGCCGCCGGTCGAGAGGGAGTAGGCCGTGGAGCCGGTGGGCGTGCCCAGGATGAGCCCGTCGGCCCAGTACGTATTGAGGGGCGTGCCCTCGACGCTGACCTCGACGTTGATGAGGCCTGCGTCCCCGCTTCGGTTCACAACGAACTCGTTCAGGGCCCATTTCGTGTCAAGAGACGGTCCGCTGCCGCGCGCCTCCAACACCATGCGTTCCTCGACGTCGTAGTTCCCGTCCACAATTGACTCAAGGGCCTCGAAGAGCTGATCGACCTCGATGTCGGCCAGGAAGCCTAGGCGCCCGATGTTCACGCCCAGCAGGGGCGTGTCGTTGGGGCCGGTGAGGTGGGCCGTTCGGAGGAGCGTGCCGTCGCCCCCGAACGAGAGCACGAGGTCGCCGGCCTCGACGATGTCGGTCACGCTGTGCTCGCGCTCAACGGCGGGGGAGATGCGGCCGCGCTCGAGCAGGCCGGCCGCGATGGGGTCGTGCAGCCAGAAGTCGTGGTCGTGCTTGCGAAACCACTCGACGACTTGGGCGACGGGCGCCCAGAGCTCTTGCTTCGTGGGATTGCCTGTGATGCCGTAGATCATAGCCAGAGGAGGGCGAAAGCCGAGAGGGGCGGTCGGGTGCGAACGAACGGGATGGCGGCCGCAAATGCGCCCCTGCTGAACGGGCCGGTCCGGGCGTAACGTTCCGTTCCGCTGGGACAACGGAAGCCGGGTGCTGTACTTGACACTCTCGATGATTCGTTTCGGACGTTATGCTCTCCCTCCTCAAGCGCTACGCGAACTGGCTGCACCTGCAGTGGCCGGACGGGAAGCCGGAGAAGCTTCCCCGCGTCGATGATCATTTCCGCACCAACGTGGACGGGGTCTACGTCGTGGGCGACCTGGCGGGCGTGCCCCTGCTCAAGTTCTCCGTCGACGGGGGCGCACGGGCCGTGCAGGACATCGTCACGCAGGGCATCGATTCGGTGGAGCCCGACGACGAGAACGGGCCCTACGACGTCGTCATCATCGGTGCCGGGGCCAGTGGCATGGCTGCGGCCCGGAAGGCAAAGACAAACGGCCTGTCCTACTGCGTTTTGGAGTCGCAGCGACGCTTCGCGACGATAAAGGACTTTCAGCCGGGCAAGCCGATCTACACCTATCCGAAGGAAATGACGCCCGAGAGCGACATCGAGCTTGAGGCGGACGTCAAGGAGGAGCTCGTCGACGAACTGGAGGCACAGACCCGCGACATTCCCGCGCGTCACGCCACGGCCCACCGCATTGAGCAGACCCAGGACGGACACGTAGTGGTGACCGAGGAGGGGGAGCGGATCCGAGGCCAGCGCGTCGTGGTGGCCATTGGCCGGAGTGGCAACTTTCGGAGCCTCGACGTGCCGGGGGAGGACAAGGAGCACGTTCACCACCGCCTCCACGACCCGACCCGATGCTGTGACGATCAGTCGCTGGTGATTGGGGGAGGGGACTCGGCGGCGGAGACCGCCATCTCACTGGTCGAGGCGGGCTCCGACGTGGTTCTTTCCTACCGGCGGGAGGAGTTTTCCCGGCCGAAGGAGGAGAACATCGACCGTTTGCACGAGCTCGCGGCCGACGGGGCGGGAGAGGGCAGCCTCACGCTTCGGATGCCGACCGACGTTGAGGAGATCCGGGACGAGGCGGTCGTCCTCTCCAACGAGGACAACGCCCCCGAGACGGTCGAGGCGGGCCACGTCTTCGCAATGATCGGGCGGGAGGCGCCCCTGGATTTTTTCCGCCGCTCCGGCATCGAGCTTCGCAACGACTGGGGCGAGGTGCCCGATTCGGTCAGGGACGCGCTCTCGGGAGTGTCCTGGCTTTTGGATCTACGCTGGGATCGCATCGGGGCATTCGCCGCCTTCTTTTTCTTTATGGTCGCGGTGTACAGCTGGAAGGACGGCGGCTGGGTGGGCCAGCTCGCGCAGGCCGCTGAGGTCTTTCCCTTCGGCTGGGAGCCGAGCGCGACGGGGACCGGGCTGGTCGACGTCGTGCTCACGTCCATGCAGAAGCCGGGCTTTTACTACACGCTGGCCTACTCGGCGATTGTCGTGATCTTCGGCGTCAAGCGCATCCGGCGCCGAAAAACGCCCTACATCCGGGTACAGACGATGACGCTTATGGCCATACAGGTGTTGCCCCTCTTCATCCTGCCGGAGGTTGTGCTGCCGTGGTTTGCAAAAAACGGCCTGTTGCCCACCGGCTTTCTCGACGCCCTCTTCCCGACCAGCGAGTACGCGGTGCACGGACGGCAGTACTGGCGGGCCTACGGCTTCATCC
>CAZSBW010000248.1:0-5042 GCA_964604815.1 uncultured Salinivenus sp.
GCCGTAGTTTTTTAGACTGCCCCCCGACCCGCCGCCGGCAGTCCACCGGTTCGGCGGAGGGCCTCGCGTTCGGCTCAGGCGTGCCGGCGCTCGGCGATGGTGTGGAGAGCCTCCACGGCTTCCGTGGGCAATCCCAGGCGAGAACGGTCGTCCGCGAGGCGGCGTGGCGCCCGGTGGCCCCCAACGTATCCGTTGATGAGGGCCGTCGCCGGGGCATCGGCAAATGCCTCCTCGTCCGGATACAGGGCACGGACGGGCTGCATCAGGTCCGGGTGGCGGCGGAGCTTGTGCTTCTGGTGATACGCCTCGGCCCGGTAAAACGGGGTGTCCGCAATGATCTCCGTTGAGAGCGAGGCGTCGAGCTGCTCAGCCATGGCAGCCGCGGAGGTGCGTGTCTGTTCCGCCTGCGCGTCCGTACGAGGGAAGAGGCACGACTGGTACTGGCGCTTGAAGGGGGCCCGCGTGGGATCGTGGGCTGCCCAGAAGTGGTCGAGCAACGTCGAATAGTCCATCCGGGACGGATCGTACTCGATCCGTACCGTTTCGATGTGATCCCCAAGGGCGTCGTAGGTCGGATCGGCCGTGGTGCCGCCGGCATAGCCCACACACGTGCGCACCACGCCGTCGAGAGCGCCGAACAGAGCGTCTGGCCCCCAGAAACAACCCAGAGCGAAGGCCGCCGGGACCAGATCGTCGGGGGCATTCCGGTCCATGGGCGGACGGACCGGCGTTGGGGCCGGATCGGGAACAGGGGGCGTCATAGTCAAAGAGCCTCATGAGGCCGAGCGTAGAAGACAGTCCCGCCCACCGATTACTTCCCTCAGTTGGCGTCGTCGAAGCTGAGGGTCACGGTGCGGCCCTGATAGTCAATCTCGATGCCCTCCGGTACATTTCGAACCGTGGCGACGGTGCGCTCGACGTCGAAGTTTTGCCGCTTGAGGTGATCCGTCACCGTTTCCTCGGCCACCGCCACGTGCTGGGGCTCATCCCCAATTTCCGGCACCTTTTCAGCTGCATCGAAGAGAAGCGGAGCAATCTGGGCAACGTAGGTGGCTGCCATAAATTCCGGACTCGGTTCGTCCATGTCGAGGTCGTCCATGGGGGGAAGCGGAGGATGGGTGCGAAAGAGAGTGGCGAGAATGCCCCGCGCTTCAAGTCAGACGCGAGGAACAGGGTCTGCCAATGAGAGGCCCGGACGGGCGTTCCACGAGAGGGCGTCCCGTTACGACTCCTTCGAGGGGGGATCGGTCCGGGGCAGGGACACCGTAAAGGTGGTGCCGTCGCCCTGGGCCGTCTCGACGTCGATTTCGCCATCCATGCGATCGACCAGTCGCTTCGTCACGGCGAGTCCCAGTCCACTTCCTTCGTGGGAGCGCTCGGGACCGTTCGAGGCTTGCTTGAACGGCTCGAAGAGCTCAGGCAACCGGTCGGGATCAATGCCTATACCGGTGTCTTCGACGACGAGGGCGATCACGTCGTCGGTGGGCTCCGCATGGACGGTTACCGTGCCGCCCGCCTCTGTAAACTTCACGGCATTGCTCAGCAGGTTGTGCAGAATGCGCCGGAGCGCACCGCGGTCGGCCTGGGCCCAGAGAGCGCCGTCAGGCGTCTCGACGCGAAGCACGAGGCCGGCGTCGTCGGCACGGGGTTCGATCAACGAGGCGGCCTCGTCCACTTCGGAGGTGACCTCAATCGGCTCGGCGGTGACCTCCATGGACCCAGCCTCGAGCTGTGAGAGATCGAGTACCGAATCGAGCGTTTCGAGAAGTCGATTTCCACTTTTGGCAATCAGGGTCGCGAAGCGCCCCACAGCGCCATCGCTTTTCTGGACGGCTGGTTCCTCCCCAATCGCTTCCGCAAAGCCGATGATCGACGTGAGGGGCGTGCGGATTTCGTGGCTCATGTTTGCCAGGAAGGCGCTCTTGAGCTGATTGGCCGTCTCAGCTTCTTCCTTGGCCGTCACCAGTTCCTGCTCGCGCTCAATGCGGTCGAGAACGACGGCGGCGTTGCCTGCCAAAATTTCGACGAGGCGCAGGTCAAACGAATCGATGCCCCCGACCTCGAGACTGGCGATGTCGATGACGCCGTGATTGCCGAGGGGCACGTTCGCCGCCCCGCGAAGATCGCCGTAGTCGTGGGAACCATCTAGCTCTTGGAGGTCGTCAACGACCTTCGTTTGCCCATCCCGGTAGCAGCGTGCGCCGAGGCTGTTTCCCGACACGGGACGAGCCGATCGGTCGGGCATGTACTTCTTCTTCCGCGGAAAAATACTGACTGGGACGAGTTGCCCGTCCTCCTCAAACCGAATCGAGGAAAAGGGATAGCCGAACGTGTCGCTGATCAGTCCCTCGATGCGGTCGGCGACCTCAGTGGGACGGTCGGCCCGGAGAAGCCGTCCCGTTGCTGCGTAGAGCGCCTCGATCTTGTCTCGGTGCTCGCGGAGGGCCTTCTCGCGCCGTTTCCGCTCGGTCACGTCCACGTACATGGCGTACCCCTCGTTCGTCTGCTCCCCCGAATCCTGCATGGCAATGTGAAGCTGGAAATCGCGAGGGCCCTCAGTCGTCTGGCGCCGGACCTCGGTTTGGAGCTCGCGCACCTCCTGCGCCGCGCGAGTGATGTGGACCATTTCGTCGCGTTCCTCCGCATCCGGAGCAATGAGCGACCAGAGGGGCTCGCCCTCAGCTTCGTCTGCGTCGTACCCAAACACCTCCTCGAAGGTCGAGTTGACCGCACGCACCCGGGGCGTGTCCCCTTCTGCTTGGCCGTGGACGACGGGGGAGGGGAGGTTTTCGAACAGCGTGGCAAATCGATCCCGCTCCCGCTGCAGGTCCTCTTCGTGCTGCTTGCGCTCGGTGATGTCGTGGATGATGGAGAACAACAACTGTTCGTCTTCGACCTCGATCGGGGAGGAGTACACCTCCACCGTGCGAGACGTCCCATCGCTCAGGCGATGCGGAAAGACAAATCGGTTTTGTTCTTGCTGAGCGGCCTCCCATCGCTTGTCGGAAAGTTCGTCGGGGTCGAGCTGGTTGATGTCCTGAATCTGAAGCGTCGTGAGCTCGTCCCGCGTATATCCGTAGAACGACGCCGCTGCGGCGTTGGCCCGAACGATGTCCCCGGACTCGGGCTCAATGAGCAGCATGGGGGCACTGTGCTCCTCGAACATCTCTCGGAACTGCTGCTCGCTGGCCCGAAGGGCGCGCTCGGCTTCCTTCCGCTCGGTGATGTCGGTCACGACCCCGTCGTAGTACTGCACCACACCCTCGTCGTTGCGAACGACCGTGCTGCTGACGAGGCCCGTGAAGGTCGATCCATCCTTACGCTGGAACTCGATCTCGACCCCCTCGAGTCCGTCCTGCTCATGCTCGCGGCGAAGCAGTTCGTCCCGCACGTCTGGATGGGCGTACAGGTCTACTGAGTCGAGGTCGAGGATCTCTTCGGGCTGGTCGTACCCAAACAGTCGTGCAAATGCCTGATTGGCATACACCAGCCCTTCGTTGGGGGTGCTTCGGTAGATGCCCTCGGAGACATTGTGGGTAATGGCCCGGAGCCACTCGCGTCGTTGGCGAAGGCGCTCCTTCATGTTTCGTCGCTCGGTTACGTCTCGGGTGAGGCCGACGACGTGTGTGATGCGTCCCTCCTCTCGGACCGGCGACAGCGTCACCTGGAGCCGCCGCTCCCTGTCGGTCCCGGGGGGGGTGTACGACCTCTCACACGAACACGAGCGGCCCCGCTCCAGGCAGCGCCGGGCGTGCTCCACGACGGCCGCTCCCAGTTCCCCCTCGAATACAGTTTGGAGCGCGTAGGCATCACCGGTCGTCAGTTCAGCGTCCACGAGTGCCTCAAGGGCCGAATTGAACCGGATGAGCGGAAACTCACTGTCGGAGGCCGAACCAGTGGCGTCGAGAAGGAACGACGGCTCCGGCACGTTCGCGAATAGCGCGTTGAAATGGGCCTCCACGTCAGCGGCGAGAACGTCGCCCTCAGACGGAAGGTCTTCTTGTCTCCGGCGCGCGACGACGGCGACCGTTTCTCCGGTGTCGCTGGAGTGAAGGGGAACCCCTGTCAGGGACACCGGAATGGGATCCCCGCTCTCCATTTGTAGGGTGCCGCGGACCTCAGCGGAGCTACCCGTTTCCACTACATCGGCAATCAGGTCCGCGATGGTAGACCGGTCCGCTGGAACGAAGAGGTCAGAAGCCGACAATGACGCAAGCTCGGACGCCGCATATCCAGTTTGCTTCATTAGCGCTTCGTTCCAGCAGGCAAGGCGCCCGGTTGGCCGACACACGAAGGAAATCTCGCCGCTGGCCTCTAGAATCGCGTAGAGGTCGCGGGAAAGATCGCCGTTCTCAACTCCGGATGAAATGTCGGGACCTGTCATGGCGATCGGAATAGTGCAAATCCAAAAGCAGAAAAAAGCCGGAAGGGACCTGGGGGAGATTGACAAAGGGGCAGAACATAGTAGCGAATCTGCAAAATGATGCCCAAATGACGACGACTCACGAGTGAGCCGTTCGTGTAACGTTCGGGCGAGGAGATCTCAGATCTCCAATGCAGAAACTACCTTATACCTGGAGCAAGACCATCTCATACCGTTTGCGAATGTTTATTGTGCACCTTTCCCGCGGCTGCCAGCAGGGTTCTCTTGCCAATCTTGTACCTCAAACGTCGATGTAGGGACGCACGGCGATGCGTTCCTACGCGGACGGGATGGGCCAAAATGCACAATGAATGCTTTCATTTGGTATCAGACGGCTACGACCAAGGGGCTGACCGACGCGTGAATAAGTTTCTTGATTTCGTGTTTGATTGCAGTTGCACACGGCTCAGAAGACGTGAGATCTCCGTCGTCCAAGATCTTCGAGATCCCCCGCTCTCGCGGAAAGGGACGTACGTGCGTTCTCACGGATCGGTACAAGCTGTGGAAGTCAACGAGGCTGCAAACAACAGATCCTGCCACAGACAGCCCCGCACGGGTGAACGCGGTTCTTTTCCGAATGAACCGTCCACTTCCGAAAAAGGCCGAGGTACAGGTAAAA
>CAZSBW010000249.1:0-5038 GCA_964604815.1 uncultured Salinivenus sp.
ACCTCGATGGACCGGGACGGGACGAAGGATGGCTACGATCTGGATCTACTGCGGGTCATTACGGAGCGGGTGCGCATCCCTGTCATCGCGTCCGGCGGGGCCGGCAGCCTGGAGCACCTGCGCGACGGACTGGTGGACGGTGGGGCCAGCGCCGTGCTCGCCGCCTCCATCTTCCACTTTGGCGACTACACGGTAGAGGAGGCGAAGGCGTACCTCCGCGACGCGGACCTGCCCGTGCGTCCGCCCTCTACGAACTGGAAAGACCGCTATGCCTGACCGGACCGACGAATCGTCGCCCCAAACTGCAGCCCGCTTACTGAAGGGCGCCGCGCTCCTTTTTGCCGTCCTCGGTCTCTCGTTCCTCGCTTGGATCGGCGACAAGTGGATCGACTTTCCGGAGGCGCGGGCCACACAGTTTGGCTTCGAGGCGCCCCTGTGGCCCGCCCTCGGCGGATTTGTGCTCCTCGCGACCGCTGCCGTGGTGACGCTCTTCTGGTTTGCCGCCGGTCGGGTTGAAAAGGGAGAGGACCTTATCCGACAGCAACACCGGCGGCGACCGGACTGGCACGAGCAATCGAACGGTCAGTCGCCCGAGTAGCAATCGCCGGGCGACTCAGCCCACCGTCTCCCCTTCTCCGAGCGATTCCAGAAGCGCCGCCAGCAACGCCCGAGCCTCTTCGTAGATCCCGTCCACCTCACTGGCGCGAGGACCGGCCACGTTGAGGACGCGCACGTCGTGGTCCTCGCCCCAGGCCCGAATCATGGGCACCGGCACCGGATCGGTGGTGCGCACGTGCAGGACGGGTCGCCCCTGCCGCTCTGCTTCCGTCATGGTGAGAGCGGTCCCCCCTTCCAGCGTCCCGTCGGTAATGATGAGCGTCCCGTCGCTGTCGCGCACGTTCCAGGCCGTGCGCTGCTCGTAGGCCTCTGAGGGCGTCTCGTTCAGCGGATAGCGATCAGGGATGCGACCGTCCTCGGCCCGCCGCCCCTTCGGACACCATCCGCTCACCGGCACGTCATGGGCCAGGGCTGTATCCAAAGCCGCCCGGTCAACGCCCGTCTGTCCCCCCGACACAATTTTTTGAAGCCACATAAGTAGACCGGAATGTGAGACGAGAAAAAAACAGACATACGATCTCGATGACCGGCTCCCCCCAAAACCGCCTGGACCAAAACTTCTTCCTGCGGTCTCAGTTTCCGATTTTCAGAAGAGTTACGCACCTGAGCCCGGAATCACCGTCTACAGCCCAGAAACGGCGATCGTTACTGCCTCTCTGGCCCAGCGAAACGGCAGTCCCCGCACGTAGGCAGCGTTTTCGGATCTCCACTGCGTACGTCAGATCATTGCGCGAAGAAGTACGTCCCCGCAGAGCATGCGTTTGTTCACGGCCATTGATCCTCCGGACGACATACGCGACCAAATGGCGGCGCTGCAAACTCCCGGGAACCTGGACGCCCGCTGGACAGATCCCGGGCAGTTCCACGTTACGATTCGCTTCATCGGCGACGCGAGCGCCAATCAGGCGGCTGGCTACGAAGAGGCGCTCGCTCGAATCAACACGCCCCCCGTCGACTGCATTCCTTACGGCCTCGACGTGCTCCCCTCCCGCCGCAGTCCGCGCGTGCTCATCGTAGGCCTGGAGCGGACTGAGGCCCTGATGGCGCTCTACGAAGCGGTGAGCCGGGCGCTCGAAGGAGAAGGGCTGAGCCCCGAGGAGCGAACGTACCGACCGCACGTTACCCTCGCCCGCCTCAACGACGTGTCCGCCGAGACCGTCCACGACTTCCTGAACGACCACGACGCCGACGCGCTCGATTCCTTTCGGGCCGACACGTTGTCCCTCTACGAAAGCACCCGTACGCAGGACGGGGCTGTTCACCAGCGTCGGGCTGCCTTCTCCCTCGAGTCGTAAACGACGGGGAACGCCGATGGACGGTATTTTTCCCGAACCTTTGCGCAATGGGACAATCTTCTCCCCGCTCGCTCGTTAAGGTAGGACGACGAACTGGACCCTTCCTCTGCAAACCGTAGGTCCCTTCATGAACCGACTCGCGCCGCTGGTCGTCCTGCTGGGGCTGACCTTCGCGTCCCCGGCACTGGGCCAAGCCGACGCCCTTTCGCTGACGGACGTGCAGGAGGCCTATGACGCCCTCGACGGCCTCCGCGCCTCCTTCACGCAGGTCATCAGTTCCAACTTCGCGGGCGACACAACGCAAATCCGGGGAACCGTTCTCCTCTCCGGCAACAAGTACCGGGTCGAGGCCCCGGACCAGACGGTCGTCACCGACGGCCAAACCACCTGGATCTACACCCCCGCCGACAGCCAGGTCGTCCTGAACGACGCCGAGCAGGACGAATCCACGGTCACCCCGGAAACCTTCCTCACCGCGTCGGCCGACCTGTACACCGTAACAACTTCGAGCCCAACCACGCGGCAGGGGGCGCCTCACGTCAAGCTTGCAATCTCCGCGTCCGATTCCGCATCCCGCTTCACGGAAGCGACGCTCTGGGTCCGCCGGACCGATCGCGTCGTGACCCGGATGCGAGCAACGGACCGGAACGGATCCATCCTCGACCTTCGCCTGCGGGATATCGTCGTCAATCCCGACCTCGGAACCGATCCGTTCTCGTTCTCGCCGCCGGAGAACGTGGAAGTGATCGACCTTCGCCGGAACCAGTAGCCGGTGCCCGAGTCTCTGGACGTTCGCCTCTCGAGATCGTGACCGATCGCACGCGCCGCTACCTTCTGCACGCCGGCAGCTTCGGGCTGGCCGTTGGTCTCCTCGCCCTTGCCCTCTACGGCGTCGACCTGCAGACCATGGTCGACGCCTTCTGGCAGGCCGATTGGCGCTGGCTCGCTCCGCTCGTGGTGCTGACGCTGGCCAGCAACCTGTGCCGCGCCTGGCGCTGGCAGGTCCTCATCGACGCCCTGCCCACCACACCGGATGTCGAGACTCTCGGCGAGACGGACCCGACCGAAACCAATACCCTGGAGGCGTCTTTCTCCTCCATCATGATCGGGTACATGGTCAACTACGTCGCCCCCCGTCTGGGCGAAATCGCCCGCGTGGCCAACATGAGCGCCCGCTCCGCCTTTCGCTTCAGCAGCCTCTTTGGGACGGTCGTGTCCGAGCGCATCTTCGACACCGCGGTGCTGGGGCTCGCCCTCCTGAGCACCGTCGGCCTGCTGTTCGACCGCATCGCGGTGCTCCGGGAGCAGTTTCTGAGCCCTGCCTGGGCCAACTTGACGGCTCTCCCTCTCAGCTGGGTGCTCGGCGGAAGCGTTGCCCTCGTCGTCCTCGTCGGCGGGCTCGGCCTGCTCCTCCGCCGAGACCTCTCCGACGAAAACTCGGCGGTGCACCGGTTGTGGGCCGACACGGTCAAGCCGGCGCTCCTTTCCTTCAGAGAAGGCATGCTCACCCTTCTCCGCTCTCCCCGCCGCGGCGCCATCCTCGTCTCGACCGTGGGCATGTGGGGCGGCTACACGCTGATGGCCTACCTTCCCCTCCGCATGCTCGACCTTGCCGGCCCGTACGGGCTCGGGCTCGTGGACGCGTGGATTTTGATGGCCATCGGGGCCCTGGGCATGCTGGTGCCCACGCCGGGCGGCATTGGATCGTACCACTACATCACCCGCGAGGCGCTCGTCCACCTCTACGGGGTGCCCGCCGAACCGGCCCTGACCTACGCCGTGCTGGCTCACGCCGCCCAGTTTGTCTTCTACCTCCTCACCGGCGGCTTCGCCGTCCTCTACCAGGGTCTGGGACTGGAGGCGCTGTATCCGCCGGACCGGGCCGACTCGTCGGCGGTGGAGCCCTCACAGGCGTAACCCGGGCGCTACGGGCAGAGCGGCCGCCCCGATCCGGTCTGTCCCCGCTGCTGAGTGTGATCCGGGTCGAAGATGCGTAAAGTACGTGGCCTCTCTTTTCTTCCTCCTGCTCCCGTCAATCGCATTTTGCCTGAAGGACTGGCTCTGCCCTCCGTACAGGGCACCCCGGGTCGCGCCCTGTGAGGACCGGTGAGTTTGGTGACGGACGTTCCGGCCCAACTGAAGGGTGCGCGGCGAATGCGCCGTCAGTGCTCGGCCAGAAGCTGGAATCTACGATTGCCCTCGGATTATTCTACCGCCTCGCGCCAGTGAAGCGCGACAGGTCCGCCGGGCGAGAAGAGCACGAGCGCCGGATCGAGCTTGTCCAGGAACGACCACTCCGGGCCGTAGACCGACGCCCACTGGACTGTGACGTGGCGCTCCTGCACCCGGTAGACCGGGGCAATTGGACGCTCGATCCGAGCCCGCATCAGTGCGTCCGTTCCCCGCGTGCCGAACCGCCAGTTTCGATCCTCCAGAAAAACTGCCAGTGTGTCCTGGGCCGGCATGAGCGGCGGCTTCGCCCCCACGGCGCGCAGGCGTTGCTCTCGTCCCGCGCGGTCAAACCGGTAGGTCATCTCGATCGTCTCGGCCCGCTCGCGCCACAGCGGCTGCATGGACACTACGTCTACCGGTTCGCCGTAGAGAAGGCGCGCCCCCCACGCCACGATCCGCCGCGGCACGTAGGCCTGCACGGTGAGCGTTCCTCGCCGCTCGGACGCGGAATGCGCCTCTCGAACCAGCACCTGCAACTCGACGACCGGCAGGCGCCGAAAGCCCGTTCCCCGTATCCCCAACACGCGCATCTTTGCCAGCTCCACCCCCACGAGATTGACGTATGCCTGCCCGTCTCGCACGTCCGGGACCACCCCCACCGGAAGCAGCGGTGCTACCTGCTCCGGCCCCACGGCGTAGCTCGCGACGACACGGTTCCGCGCCGTAGCCCGGAGCATGCGCGGCTGAGACCAAGCAGCAGTCGACATGAGTGAATACATTCCAGCAGCACAGACGGCCCAATAGAAAAGGGCGCACCCCGATCTGGAGCGCGCCCTCAACCGGAAAAAATCGCAATCGGCGCCGTCAGGTTCGATTATTGCTCGTTCGTGGCGTGCGTTCCTTGTGCGGCTGGAGGTCCTGCTTGCTGTGGCGCTGGCGCAGCTTCCGGAGGG
>CAZSBW010000250.1:0-5037 GCA_964604815.1 uncultured Salinivenus sp.
GTGCTTTTAGAGTGACCTCGTTCTAGGCCATCTAGATGGCCAGAGTCTATCTGACGACTCCAAATCAAGTTAGGACATCTCTGTGACTTTGCGAGATTAACCGCCGGACGCCGTCCAAACGAAGAGTGCGCCGAAGGAACGACAGAACGACCCCTCCGGCCTCGAAGAAACGGCCGCCCGGACGGAGGCAATCTAGGATTGCCATCGGAGCGAAGCGGCCGAAATTTCTCATGTCCGAACGCCAGTGAGTTTGAGAATGGGGATCTAAGTAGACCAGAGGAAGTACGTTAATCTTTTCGCATCCGAAAATCCCCTCGTAAGCACGTCATCCTGAACTTGATTCAGGATCTTTTCGACAATGCGCACTGCCTGAGGCGAAAAGATCCCGCATCGGGGTGCGGGATGACTGCCCAGGGTTTTTCGGATGCGTGGCTAATGTTTTTCCCTTGACCTACCTAGATCCCCGTCAGCGGAGAGGAGACAGGCGTCAGGCCGTTTCTTTACAGGGGCCCCTTGCGGGTCATCCCACGTGGCCGTGATCTTTTTTGTGCATTTTTGTATCGAGACAAAAATGCACACCAGATCATTGAAAGGTGTAGACTTTCATGGAAGGAGTATTCGCTTCGGTAAAAAAACCGATGGGATCCCCTAAATAATCTCGCAACTCCACACAGATGTCCAGGAGTGACGAAGGGGAATCGGGAAATCGTTGGTGCGTTTTTCGGCAGTTTTGCCTGTAAACAGCGCCTCCGAAGGAACGATCAGCGGGATCGCCAGAGATTTTTCGGTGCCCGATTTGCGAAATTGAAAAGCTGTCCGGTAGCCAGCTGTTTTGAGCAGTTCCAAACCTAGCGCAGCGCGGTGACCATTTTTTACCTCCGTTCCGGCTTTTTTCGCCACCTCGGCCAATCGACTTTTCAACAATAATAGGGACTCTATCCAGCGCCTTCGAGGAAAGACCGTTGATGCGATTGCCGTGGGCCGAGGCCGCGCAGAATGACTCTCGAATGAACGTATTTTCGCTTGTCTACGTTATCAGACGGCGACTTTACGGTTTATCATCCTCCCGACTGGTCCCCGGATGGGCGGGTATCTGACGTTGGCCCATTCGCGTTGTCCCGCGTCAGGACTTCGCCTGGTAACCGGGCGGCCTTTGCCGTAGATGGGCGAGACCTTGAGAGTCTCTCGGGTGCCTCCTACTTTCTTTGACGTCGTGGGGGCATAGAGACTGTTTTGACGACACACGTTTGACGCCACACGATGGAGATTCAAGCGGAATGTGACGGTTGCCAACCGGTGACTCCCGCTCGAGTCCTTGCGTTCTGAACGGCTCGTAGGCACCAGGGCGGGACCGAACATCGCCCGGTTTCAAAACGCTCAAAAATCAAAACCGGCTCTTCGATCGAGCGGGTGGAGCCGCGCTCCCGTTTGCCAATTCCGCTGGACGGTTCGCACGGGACGTATGTGACGACCCGCGTTCCGAGCTGTTTGCCCGAGCGGCGGGCGTTCTCCTTTCTCTCTGTTTTTCTCAATCCACCATCGCCCATTCATGTTCGACGCCCTCGTTCTCGATCGCTCGGAGGGAGACCTCACTGTAGACGTTCAGGCCCTCGACGTTGATGACCTGCCCGATGCCGGCCCCAACGAAGTCCTTCTCGAAGTCCTGTATTCGAGTCTGAACTACAAGGACGCCCTCGCCATTACCGGGGCCGGCAAAATTATCCGCGGGGGGTACCCCATCGTTCCCGGCATCGACCTCGTGGGCCGCGTGAAGGAAGACAAAGGGGAGATGTTCGAGTCCGGCGATCACGTGATCGGGACCGGCTGGCAGCTCGGCGAGCTGGACTGGGGCGGCTACAGCCAGTACGCGAAGGTGGACGGGAGCAAGCTAGTGCCGCTGCCGAACACCATCACCCCGAAGCAGGCAATGGTGGCGGGCACGGCCGGCCTTACGGCGATGCTTTCGGTAATGGCGCTTGAGGCGCACGAGGTGCGTCCCGAAGACGGGGAGATTGTGGTTACTGGAGCATCGGGAGGAGCGGGAAGCATGGGGATCACCCTTCTGAGTGCCCTCGACTACGACGTGGTCGCGTCGACGGGGAGTGCGGATGCACACGATTATCTGCGTGCCCGCGGGGCGGATCGCATCGTTCATCGCAGTGCGTTTGAAGACGGCCCGGAGCGACCGATGGAGACGGGGCAATGGGCCGGCGCGCTGGACGCGGTGGGGGGAGACACGCTCGCGACGCTTCTTTCGCAGCTTCAGCGGCACGGGAGCGTCGCCTCCTTCGGCAATGCTGCCGGGCACGAGCTGGAGACCTCCGTACTCCCGTTCATTCTGCGGGGCGTGACTCTCCTCGGCATCGATTCGAACACGTGCCCGGACGATCGGCGGCGCCGGGCCTGGCGTCGGCTCGGCTCGATCCTCTCGGGCGAGGACTTTTCGGACATCATGGCCCGCACGATTGGGATCGGCGACATCCCGGCGGCCAGCCAGGAGCTCATGAATGGGGCCACACAAGGGCGTATCGTGGTGGACGTGCAGGGATCCTGAGTGGGGACGCCATCGAACGTTCGTCGACCCGTGTGTTTTGTGTTGGAAGGTTGGAAGGTTAGAAGGTTGGAAGGTTAGAAGGTTGGAAAGTTGGAAGGGCGAACGGTTGGCGGAGTGGGAAATCGGGGCGAGCGGTCTTTCTGGTGGGGCCGACGCGAATGGGTGGGGTTGGGAGGGCCTGAACTGTGGCATGGCCCGGTTCGTACGTGCGTAGCAGGCAGTCGGGCGGCCGGCGATCCGAGTCGTTCGGTGCATCGAACTGGAGTGACGGGGCGCGTTTTCGTATGACGGTTTCGTTCTGGCAGCAGGCACATCGGGAGCAGGCGACGGCCTATGACGTGATCGTCGTCGGCGGAGGAATTGTAGGGGCCGCGACGGCCTACTGGCTGGGGCGCCGCCGCCCGTCGATGCGGGTGGCCCTCGTGGAGGCGCGGACCCTCGGGGCCGGGGCCAGTGGTCGAAACGCGGGCTTCATCCTTCAGGGCACGGCGGCCGATTATCTGTCGGACGTGGAGCGGTTTGGGACCCGCACCGCCCGTCGGTTGTGGCACTTCACGCGGGAGAACCGGGACCTGCTGGCGTCGGAGCTGCGGGGGGCGGCGTTTGGCTGGGAATCGGAGGGAAGCCTCACGGTGGCCGGGGACGCGGACGAGGACGAGCGCCTTCGGGCTAGCGTATCGCACCTGCGGGCTGCCGGTGCGCCGGTCGTTTACCTCGAACCGAAAAAGACGAATCGACGCCTCCACGCCACCGGGCTGCACGGCGGCCTGTACGTGACTAGCGGGGGCGTGGTCAATCCGCTTCAGTTGGTGCGGTACCTTGCGGACGAAAGCGGGGCCGAGCTGCACACGCATTATCCCGTGACCCGCATCCGATGGGCGGGCGACGGCGTCACGCTGGGCAGCTCCGATCGTTCGATCTGGGGGCGTCGGGTTGTGCTGGCCGTCGGATCGGCCCTGCCCGAGTTGGTCCCGTCCCTCTCGCGATTTGTCCGTCCGGTGCGGGCGCAGATGCTGGCGACGGCCCCCACCGATGCGTCGTCGATCCCCGTGCCCGTCTATTCGCACGAGGGGGGCTTTTACGTGCGGCAGTTGGCGGACGGGACCGTACTGGCGGGGGGCGGGCGCCATCAGCATCGGGCAGCGGAGGAGACGGACGTGGATACGACCACGCCCGCGGTGCAGGCCACCATCGAGCGCTACCTCCACACCCATTATCCCTGGACGCAGTCGCTCGCCATTCGCCGGCGGTGGAGCGGCATCATGGGATTCTCGCCCGACGGGCGACCAGTGGTGGGTCCGGTGCCGGAGCACGCCGAGAGTGTGTTTGCCACGGGGTTCACCGGGCACGGCATGGGCTACGGCGTTCGGATGGGGCGGCTCCTGGCCGAACGGGTCTGTGGGACCACCCGACCCGACGGGTACGACCTCTTTGCTGCCTCGCGGTTCGAGGAGGAACCGGAGACAGATGCGTCGGTCCCGAAAGAGCCGTCTGCAGAGTCGTAGTCAGACCTCACGGCCTCGTCACGAACCTCCGGAATCGACCCTGGCGACCAGCGGATTGGACGACCAAGCTGCACTTTCGCTATTTGCCGGCTTCCCATGCGCGCCCTTGCTCTCGTCTTCTGCCTGAGTCTGTCTGCTCTTCCCGTCATGGCCGATGCCCCGTCCGACTCCATCGATTTTCGGCTCGACGCGCATCGATGGGAGCACCGTCTCCTGTTCGTGTTTGCGCCGTCGGTCGCGGCCGATTCGCTGGCGACGCAGGCGGAGCGGTTTGAGGGACACGATGCGGGCTTTCGTGATCGCGACCTGCTTCTCCTCGTGCTCACCGATGAGACGGACGGCACGGTGCAGGACGCGCCGGGGGCGGAGAAACGGCCCCTCACCGAGGCCGCTGCTCGTCGTCTCTACGATCACTTCGGGGTGCCGGCCGACGCCTTCCGGGTCGTGCTGGTGGGCAAGGACGGCACCGAGAAGCGGCGGGACGCGGAGCCGGTGACGGTCCGCTCCGTCTTCGACACGATCGACGCGATGCCGATGCGGCAGCGGGAAATGCGCGACTCCTCTGATGAGGGGATGTAGGTGTGGAGGTGTGGACGTATGGAGAGGGCCCCTGCGTTTGTGCCTCCATCCTTCAACACCTCCAACCGTCCATACCTATAGTTCGACGCCGATCAGCCAGCGGAAGTCGAACTCGTCCTGGTCGGGATCGATGAGGGCGGGGTCGCTGGCCCAGACGGGGAACTTGGCGACAATGTCGAGGCCCTGCAGGACATCCGACTGGGCGGTCCAGCGGTCGAGGTGGGGAATTTCCGAGACGTTGTAGCGTGCGCCGAGGCCGGCGTCGCCGACGAGGTCGTCGGCGGTGAAGCCCGCAAAGTAGTCGCCGTCTGTCCAGGTCGTGCCCAGACCCGTGAACACGTTGAGGCCGAGAGGCGCAAGCGGGTTGACGTTGGGGAACGGCGTGCCGCCCAGCGTGAG
>CAZSBW010000251.1:0-5029 GCA_964604815.1 uncultured Salinivenus sp.
CGGGCGACGGCTCGCTTCACGACCACCTCTCGCCTACGACCCACGTTGCTCTCCTCCCCACCGACGCCCCGGTCCCGTCGCCGCTGGCCGAGGCCGACTTTCTCGTCAAACGGATCTCCGAATCGACCCTACACGCCCACGACGGCCCGTCGAGCGCCGCAATCGTCGTTCGCCCCGACGGGTACGTGGGCTACAGCGGCGCGCTCGACGACGATGGCACGCTTCGGAGATATCTTGCCGAGCACGGACAGGCCAACTGAACCTTCCAGGTCCGGAATGGCGTCTGAAGAGTTTCTCGAGGCGTGGACCAATCGGAGACGTAGCCCTCTACTAAGTGAAGCTAAGTAGACACGCAAAAGAACCTTAGCAACGAGTCATTCCGAGCGCAGTGAAGCAGGCAATCTCTATGCGATTGTGAGATTATCCACGGGACGCCGCAGCTCATCCCATGAAATTCTGCACCTTTCAATGATGCACGTAGCTTCTAGCTCGATGCCGACTCGCCGCGACTTCTTGCGGCTCAGCGCCGCGGGCAGTGCGGCAGTGCCGCTCACGGGATGGGCCGACTCTGCCAGCGCACCGAGCGCGGACGCGTCTCGTCCCGCTCGACAACCCATCGTCGTCTCGACCTGGAACCACGGCATTCCCGCAAATGAGGCGGCGTGGACCGTTTTGCAGGCCGAGGACGGCTACGCGCTGGACGCCGTGGAAAAAGGCGTGGGCCGAATCGAGGCCGATCCCGACGTGCACACCGTTGGGCTCGGTGGGCGTCCCGACGCCTCCGGCGTCGTTTCGCTCGACGCCTGTGTGATGGATGAGGTCGGTCACTACGGCGCGGTGGCGGCCCTGAAGCGCATCCTCCATCCCACCGCCGTGGCCCGGCGCGTGAAGACCGAGACGCCCCACTCACTGCTTGTGGGAGACGGCGCCCTCCGGTTTGCGCGCGCCCAAGGCTTCGACGAGATCGACCTCCTGACTGAGGAAATGGGCGAGGCATGGCGCGAATGGAAGCAGGATCACCCGGACACCGCTCCCGATGCGCCCGCGCCCAATGTCGAAAACCAGGACTCGCCCGCTGGGGGGGAAGGCAACCACGACACCATTGGCATGTTGGCCCTTGACGGGCAGGGGCGCCTCTCCGGCGCCTGCACTACCAGCGGCACGGCCTGGAAGCTTCCGGGCCGCGTCGGGGACTCGCCGCTCATCGGTTCGGGGTTGTTTCTCGATCCCGAAGTGGGAGCCGCCTGTGCCACGGGCTGGGGAGAAGAGATCATGCGGGTCGTCGGGGCGCACGCGGTCGTGGAGGCGATGCGACACGGCACCGGTCCAGGGGCTGCCTGTCGAGAGGCTGCCCGTCGGGTGCGCCGTCGTTCCAGCAGCGATAACGTTCAGGCCGGCTTCCTCGCCCTCACCGTCGACGGGCGGGCCGGAGCATACGGCATCCGTCCGGGATTTGACGTGGCCACCTACGACGAGTCGGACGGGAATCGCCTCTCGGAGGCCCCCTCCCTGACCGATGGTGACTAACGTCTTCCTCACTATCCATTTACCTTGCGTTTTGATCTCCATGAAAGCTGTACGCTTCCTTTTCCCGTTTGCCGCAGGCCTCGGTTTTCTTCTAACGGTGGGCCTTCTCGCCGTGCCCCCAAGCGACGCTCAACCGTCGGCTGTCGACACGTCGCTCTATGAGGACCTCGACTATAGAATGGTCGGTCCTACCCGCGGGGGGCGCGTGACGGCGGTCGAGGGGCATACCGCCCATCCGCGCACCTTCTACATGGGCGCGGCGGGCGGGGGCGGCATCTGGAAGACGACCGACTACGGCGAGACCTGGTCCGTCCTCACGGACGGCGAGAACTTCAAAAGTACGGCCATCGGCGCGCTGGAGGTGCCGGCCGCCGACCCGAGCGTCGTCTACGCCGGGACCGGGTCGACCTGCATCCGCGCCAACGTGACCACGGGCCGCGGCGTCTACAAGTCCACCGACAGCGGGGAGTCCTGGAAGTTTATCGGACTGGAGAATGCCGGGCAGATCGGCGACGTCAAGACCCACCCCGAGAACCCGGATCGGGTCTTCGTCGCGGCGCTCGGCCATCCCTTTGGCAAAAATAAGCAGCGCGGCGTCTTCCGCTCCACCGACGGCGGCGACACGTGGGAGAAGGTGCTCTACGCCTCCGACTCGACCGGCGCCGTGGACCTCGCGTTTCACCCCGAGAAGCCGAACGTCGTCTACGCCTCGATGTGGCGGGCCGAGCGCAAGCCGTGGACCATCATCAGCGGCCACGACGGCGGCGACGGCCTCTACAAGTCCACCGACGGGGGCGACACGTGGAGGAAGCTGTCCGGAGGGCTCCCAACTGGGCTGGTGGGCCGCATCGACGTGGCCGTGACGCCCGCCGCGCCGGATCGCATCTACGCGCTCGTCGAAGCGCCCGGGGAGAAAGAGGGGCTCTACCGCTCGGACGACGCAGGGCAGAGCTGGCGACAGGTGAATGACAAGGAGGAGCTCATGCACCGGCCGTTCTACTTCGGCCACGTCTTCGCCCACCCGACGGACCCGGACCGGATTTTCGTGGGCAACGTGCAGTACTACGTCTCCGACGACGGGGGCGAGTCGTTCGAGACGAAGGAGGTGACCCACGTCGACGTGCACGACCTGTGGATCAACCCCGAGACGCCGCGCATCCGCATTCAGGGCAACGACGGCGGGGCCACCGTGTCGCTAAACAGTGGAAAATCGTGGTCCACTCAGCACAACCAGCCGACGGCCGAGCTCTACCAGGTGAACGTCGACGAGCGATTTCCCTACTGGCTCTACGCGGGCCAGCAGGACAACTCGACCATCTCGGTGCCCAGTCGGCCGCCCGCCGAGAGCGCGCCCGCCGGGCCCGAGGGCTGGTGGAAAGCCGTGGGCGGGTGCGAGACCGGGCCCGCCGTCCCCCAGCCCGGGACGTCCATCGTCTTCGCCAACTGCAAGGGCCGCTTTGCCCGCTACAGCGCCGAGACCGGACAGGCCCAGCAGTACTGGGTGGGCGCGGAGTACATGTACGGCCAAAGTCCGTCCGAGCTGGAGTGGCGCTTCCAGCGCGTGGTGCCCATCGAGATCTCCCCGCACGATTCCAGCGTCGTCTACCACGCGTCGCAGTACGTGCACAAGACCACGAACGGCGGGCAGGATTGGGAAAAAATCAGCCCCGACCTCACCGCTAACAAGCCGCAGTATCAGGTGCGCTCCGGCGGTCCCATCACCAACGACATCACCGGGGAGGAACACTACAGCACCCTCTACGCCGTGCAGGTGTCGCCCCACGACCCGGACGTGATCTGGGCCGGGGCCAACGACGGACCGGTGCACGTGACGCGGGACGGGGGCGAGAACTGGACGGAGGTCACGCCCCCCGACGTGCCGCCCAACGGCCGCGTCGACGGCATCACCGTGTCGCCCCACGAGCCCGGGACCGCCACCGTGGCCATCCAGCGCCGCCTCCTCGGCGACTTTGCGCCCTACGTCTACCGCACCACCGATTACGGCGAGACCTGGACGCGCGTCACGGACGGCATTCCGGCGGACTACCCCGTGCGCACGGTCCGCGAGGACCCCAATCGCGAGGGTCTGCTCTACGCGGGTACCGACTTCGGCCTCTTCGCCTCGTTCGACGCCGGCGCCAACTGGCAGCCCCTCCAGCGCGATCTGCCGGTCACGCCCGTCACCGACATTCGCATTCACCGGAAGGACCTCGTCCTCTCCACGATGGGCCGCAGCTTCTGGCAGCTCGACGACCTGACGCCGCTCTACCAGGTCGACGAGCAAATCGCGAACGCCGACCGGCATCTGTTTGCGCCGACGGACGCCTATCGCATGCGCTACTGGGGCGGCAAGCGCGGGCCGAGCGGCCCGGAGTACCCACCCGCCGGAGCGACTATCGACTTCTATCTGAGCGAGACGCCCGACCAGCCCCTCACGGTTGACATCCGTACCGACGACGGGCGAACCGTCCGCCGGTACGTGGGCGTGACCGAACAGATGAAGGGGGCCGAGTCGGAGGGGCCGGAGCGGGCGATGAAGGCCCCCGGTCCCATCGCCCCGAGCACCATCGACACCTTCACCGTGCACGCCGGGCACAACCGGATGCACTGGGACCTGGAGTACCCGGAGGCCACGCCGAAAGTGAAAGGGGAGGACCCGTACTTCGGCGTCTACGGCGGGCCGATGGCCACGCCCGGATCGTACGAGGTGCGTCTTTCGGTCGGCGACTGGACGGACACGCAGTCGTTCGAGGTGAAGATGGATCCCCGCGTCCGCGAGGCCGGCGTCACGCAGAAAAACCTCGAAGCGCAACTGTCACTCAACCAGAAGATTCTCGACGCCATCGGCGCCGCCCGGGCCACGGCCTACGCCGTCGACTCGGCGCGGACGCGCCTCCGGCAGGCTGTGGAGGAGGGCCAGCGCGAGCAGTCCGCCGTGGAATCGACGCTCGACCGCCTCGACACGCTGCACGACAAGCTGGCGACGGCGACCGGAACCAGCTATCCGCCACCCAAGCTCATCGACCAGCTCGAATACCTCTACTACATGACGAGCGCGGCCGACCAGTCCCCCGGCAGCGACGCGTTCTCTCGCTTTGAGACGCTGGAGAAGCGCCTCAATACCATCCGGTCCGACTGGAAGCAGCTCCGACAGAACGTCGAGAAACTAAAAACGGATGAGTAGTGAGACCTCCGTGTTCTCCGTTCCCGAAGACGCGCGACCAGGTCAAACGTGTGCCGCTCACTGCTGCCACGAAGGAGGAAACCACTCCTGGAGAATGCGGCGAAAGCGCTGGAATGATTCGTCCTCACATTGACGCAGGCTCACCGACTCTGCGAGATCGCGAAAGATACTCGAGGAATGCGGCAACCCGGCCTGTTCGAGCGCCATCTCCATCGCCTTCTTCGGATCGGACGGCTTCGGGTCATTGGCAGACCACAGATCCTTCGCTTGAAGCCAGCTGCGGACACGCTGCGATGCTGGGTCCCAGCCCAAACACCG
>CAZSBW010000252.1:0-4981 GCA_964604815.1 uncultured Salinivenus sp.
GGCAGCAGCCAGAAGTAGACCACCGCGTGTCCGAAGTACCAGAAGAGCGTACGCGGCAGCAGCGGATCAATGTTCGTGACGAGGCCCAGCGACCAAGGAATCAGGAGCACCACCACCTCCAGGGCGACCCCGATAGAGCAGATGTACCACATGAGCATCGTGAAGAGCACCATGTAGGTCTGCAGGGGGATGCTCTCGTCGGGGTTGTTCTCGCGCCATTTCCAGAAGGACCAGAACCAGTCGGCCCCGGCCATCCAGGACCCGACCACCAGTCCCGCAGCACCGATGTAGAAGAGGGGGTGCGCCTGCAGGGGGGGATAGAAGGTGTAGAGCACCGCCGCACTGATCTCACTGCCCGGAATGAGGCCGCCGATAATCGCGATTGCGGTGAGGGTCGTGCCCACCGTCATCACCCAGAACCAGGTCCAGGTAAACGTCATGTTTTCGGGTTCGCGATCCAAACTGCGCGCGACGCCCCACTGGTAGAGTCCCACAATGAAGAACGTGGTGAACACCAGGGCGAGCAGCACGCCGTGACCGGTGAGCACATCGTAATATTGCGTCGACGAGATGACGCCCCGGAAGGCACCGGTCCGGTGCAGGGACTGGATCAGGCCCCCGAGGCCCCCAAGGCCCAGGGCCGTGAAGGCGACGAGGAAAGCCGCCTTGATGACGCGCGTTGCTTTCGGGTAGTGGTCAACAAAAGTCATCGGGAATACCAGTTCCGTGTCGGAATATCGTCACGTAAGGAGGAGACTGGCCCAGGAGCGCGTCGAACGCAACGGGCAGCCCGGGCGGGCCGGCAGAAAACCGGTCCACCCGTAGGACGCGGTGCCGTCAGGCATCTGCATTGACGAGGGTGCTCTCGTCAAAGTCGTCTTTCGGGACCACCTTGATTTGTCCCTGCATGGTGTGATGGGCCGCCCCGCAATACTCGTGGCAGATGAGTCCATAGGTGCCCGTTTCGGGAAAGATGGTCGTAAACGTTGCGACCTGTCCAGGAATGGCCATGGCGTTGATGTTGGTGCCTACCACTTCGAGTCCGTGAATCACGTCCGGACTCGTGAGGTGGAAGGTCACCCGGGTGTCGGCCGGGAGCTTCAGCGCCCCGCCCGTGCTCGGCTGGAAGAGAAACTTGCGGGCTACCATGTAGACCTCGTACTCGGCCCGGCCATTGTCGACCTTTCGGATTCCGGGATTGCCAAACGGCGTCTCGGCCAGCCCCATCGGATCAATCGTCTCACCCGATGGATCCCCGCCCGGCACCTTCAGGTCCAGTACCGTAAAGCCGAACAACACGATGCCAATAAAGGCTGCGATCAAGAAGAGGGACAGGCCGATCCAGAGTTTTTCGAACCGGTGTATGTTCATAGGCTCTCGCTCGTCGAGCGGAATGTGAAAGAGTCGGTTCAGCGGTGTGACCCCTTGCCGATCGAGGCCGCGCCCAAATCCAGTGGTCAGGCAAGCTGGCGGAGTCGGGGAATGAGACCCGTTGATCTGAATGCGGTCCGTCCATCAACGCGTTCCCCGACGCAAGCAACTCGACGTACCACTAATGGCCAATAATCGAGGGACGAGCGGCAAACTCCACAAAGTACATCAGGGCGTAGAGCACCAGAAGCAGGAGAAAGTACGCTCCCGTGACGGCCAACGTGCCGTAGGGGTCAAACTCCTCGTGGGAAAGCTCCTGGACAATGCCGTCATCCGTCGTTCCTTCCTTGGAGGCAGAAGAGGCGTCAGCAGACATCGATCAGAGGCGGGCTCGTGAGACAGTTGTGCGCGGGAGACCATGCCAGTTTAGGTGGCGGGGGCCCAGGAGTTGCAGTAGCCCTGCGCGGCGACGGGGCCGGGAAAAAGCTGGCAACCAAAACAGCCTTCCCCATACTTTCCCTTCTGTTTGAGTTGGCAGTTTGCACAGTTCTTGTCGTCTTTGGGCGACTCCTCGACGTACTGCAGCGACTTGACCATCGACTTGCGCTGCTTTTTTTCCGCGTCGGAGAGGCCAGAGAGGTCTGAGCAGTCGGCCGAGGCCGTTGCCGTACTGCTTTTGGCATCCCCTCCACTCTCGCCCTCCCCCCCAGAGTCGTCGGAGCCCCCACACGCGGCGAGAAGGGTCCCGCTGGCTCCTACTGCGGTGGCCATACCGAGCGACTGAAGGAAACGGCGACGCGTTACCCGGTCTTGATCGTCAGAACCTTGATCGTCAGAACTCATGGGAACGAGGGACTGGTTCGTCAGAAAGATCACGATTTTCTGTGCAGCCTGGAATATAGGCAGCGGGGCGGACAGTATTCAACCCTGAATGGCGTTTTGACCGTAGGGCTTTCGTGGAAGGGGGTGTGGGCACTCTCCCCACGCGGGGAACGTGCCCACCCGGCGGCCCTCATTCCACCGGATGCGAAGAAAAATCGACCCAAAGAGACTGATTGAATGGGCACTCCACCTCCGGTACGCCCCCCCGAACGAATGGGAAAAGCAAACGCCGGGCTCGTCAATTGCCCTCCCCTCAACAAGGTTACATGAAACCGAGCCGTATCGGGGGGCGCTGCTCCCTTCCGATAAACATGTCTTCGCTGGGCAGCTAAGAAAAAATGTGCCGGTGAACAAAGAGGCAAAGGCCTCTGAGCAGTCGGACGATTTCGTGCGCGCGATACTCATCCACCGATTCTCATCCACGCAGTCCCCCCGCCATGTCGGTCATTCAAGCAAGTGGACTCTACAAAATTTTCGGGGACGAACCCGAACGGGCGCGGCGGCTCGCAAACCAAGAGGGCAAGTCGAAGACCGACGTGAAGAGTGAGACCGGCTCCGTCATTGCGGTCAACGACGCGACCTTCGAGGTGCAGGAGCAGGAGATTTTCGTGGTGATGGGACTGTCGGGGAGCGGAAAGTCGACGCTGCTCCGGTGCGTCAACCGGCTGGTCGAGCCCACGTTTGGGTCGGTGCAGGTCCACGGCGAGGACGTGACGGCCGTCGGCGACGAGCGGCTCCGGGAGCTCCGGCGCACGAAGATGTCGATGGTGTTCCAGAATTTCGGGCTGTTTCCGCATCGGAGCGTGGTGGGCAACGTCGAGTACGGCCTTGAAGTGGGGGGAATGGAGCGCGACCAGCGGCGCGAGAAGGCCCGTCGCACCCTGGAACTCGTGGGCCTGGATGGGTACGAGGACAGCACTCCCAGCAGCTTGAGCGGCGGCATGCAGCAACGCGTGGGCCTGGCGCGGGCGCTCGTCAACGACCCGGAGATCCTGCTGATGGACGAGGCGTTCAGCGCCCTCGACCCGCTCATCCGCACGGACATGCAAAACGAACTGCTGGACCTGCAGGAACAGTGGGATCCGGCCTGCACCATCCTCTTTATCACGCACGATCTCGACGAGGCGCTGAAGATGGGCGACCGCATCGCAATCATGAAGGAAGGACGCATTGCTCAAATCGGCACGCCGACGGAGATTCTCACCGAGCCCGCCGACGCCTACGTGCGCTCGTTCGTTCAGAACGTGGACCGCACGAGGATCGTCCCGGCGCGAACGGTCACGCGCGCCCTTACGGACGGCGAGACGACGGCCGATGCGTCTGCGTGGCCGTCGATTTCGCCGCACGTCCCGATTGCGGAGCTGTTGCCCCTCGTGATCGAGACCGAGGGCCCCATTGCGGTGCGGGACGAAGACGGCCAACTGCAGGGCGTGGTGAACCGCTCGGCCGTTATGGAAGAGGTGGTGCGCAACGCCGAGCGAGACGGACAGCAACAGGCAGAAACAGTGCCGGACGACGAGGTTCACCCCGGTGCGACCTGATCCCCGACGTCCGGTCTCGTTTTCTGCTCGCAGAGGCATCGAACCGCTTTCCGGGGAGGGCGGAGGGACCGTGCTCCGATCCGAACGGGAGCGGTCTTCGCGGATTTCTTCACGGAACGAAAGCGGCGGGTCAGGTTCCGAAGGCGCGGGGCACCGGCAGATCCGCCATGGTCTGCAGGCCCGGCTGGGCGTCCGCCGCAAGCGGGACTGTGTTTACCAGCATCCCGACCGTCGCCGTGTCGCCGAAGATGCCTCCCCGAACGCGCAGATCAATGGGCGGGTCGCCGTTCACCTCAACGGCATCGTACGACGAGTCGGCCCCGACGTACATCTTCAGGTCGAGCGTCAGTCGCAGCTCGCCGTCGAGGAAGCCGTTCGCCGAGTGGTGAATGCCCGCCACCTCCCCTGTTTCGACGTGGCGATAGCCCGTATCGACCGGCGCGTCGGCATGAACGGGCCGGAGCTCCTCCTCCACCTCGTCGAGCGACCAGCCCAGCCCGTCGGCCACCATCAACAGCGACTCGTGGAGGCCGATGTGGCCGAAGGTCCCGCTCGTCTTCTTCTCCATGAAGGCGTTGGTTGACAACCCGGCCCCGACCTTGTCCTGGAGCGGCTCGCGCCGCTCCCCCGCATCGACGACCCGCTCCACGTGCACGGCCCGTACGTTGGTACAGACGCCCGTCGCCGCGAGCGGCAGCGTGTCCATCGCGTAGCCCGGATTCACCCCCGTGCCCACGATCACGACTCCGTTCTCTGTCGCCACCCGGTCGAGCCGCTCGGCCGCCTCCGGATGCCGCTCGTACGGAAACGACAGCTCCTCGGTGGAGGACACGACGTGCGCCCCGGCACGAGCGCACTGCGTCAGTTGATCGGTCACGTCGTCGAGGAAGGAGGTCGTGGTGTGGAGCACCACGTCCGGCTCGCGCTCGGCGAGGACGGCGTCGGCGTCGTCCGACACCGTTACATCCGTCTCGGACGGCCCGTCGCCGATTACGTCGGCCACGTCGCGGCCCACTTTGTCGGGATCAATGTCGATGGCTCCGACGAGCGTCACGTCGTCCTTGTCGAGAACGGTGCGGGCCGTTTCCTGTCCGATGGGACCGAGGCCGTACTGAACGAGGCGGAGAGGGGTGGTCATGAGTTGAAAGTTGTTGCGTTCAACAGAAAGGAAGAGAGCACGCCCTTAG
>CAZSBW010000253.1:0-4966 GCA_964604815.1 uncultured Salinivenus sp.
CTCGCCGCCGCCGAGGGCGCACACACCCCTGCCGAGATTATGGACCGGCTCCGCGACGTGATGTGGCAGCACGCCGGCATCCTCCGCAACGAAGACGGCCTCATCGAGGGCCTGCGTCAGCTACAGCAGTTACGGGCCGACGCTGGCGACCTGTCCGTGCAGGCCGACCGCACGAGCCGCCGCTACGAGCGCGCACAGAACGTGCGCTTCATGCTCACGACGGCGGAAACCATCCTGCGCGGCGCTCTGGAGCGATCCGAGTCGCGCGGGGCCCACGCCCGGACCGACTATTCAGAGAAGAACCCGTCGTGGCGACAGAACATCCGCTGCGTCCCGACGCCGGAGGGCATGGCGATCGACTTTCAGGATCCGGGCCGTCCCTCCCCGTCCGTCCAGCGGGCCGTCGACGAGGAGCACGAGCTCGACTACCATCATCTGGAGTAGGAGGACGACGGATGTAGGATGTGAGGGCTACTGGACGCTGAAGTTGACCGCAGTCCGGCAGCCAAAATCCACTCTCGAACCAATCACGCAGTGCACCCGGGAATCCAACACCCCCGCGCGCCCGTTTTCAACACCGATCGCTCCGCCACCCATTTCATGCCCTTCGTCGAGCCCATGGCCTCCCTCTCGGTGTACTTCGTGCTCGCGCTCCTCCTTCTCGTCGGGGTCCTTCTGGCGCGCACCTTCAAGGTCGTCAAGGAGTACGAGCGAGGCGTTAAGTTCATGCTCGGCCAGTTCGTGATGGTTATGGAGCCGGGCCTGGGGACCGTGATCCCGCTCATCCAGTCGTGGGAGCGGGTCGACATGCGGGTGAAGGCCGTCGACGTGCCGCGGCAGGAGAGCATCACGCGCGACAATGTGACCGTCGAGATCGACGCGGTCATCTACTACCGGGTGCGCGACGCGAAGAAGGCCATCCTGGAGGTGGAGGAGTACATGTATGCCACGCAGCAGCTGGCGCAGACCACCATGCGCAACATCGTCGGCGAGGTGGACCTCGACGCGCTGCTGGCCGAGCGGGAGCGCATCTCTCAACAGATCCGCGAGATTATCGACGAGGCCACCGATCCCTGGGGGATTGAGGTCCAATCCGTCGAGCTCAAGGACGTGATCCTGGCGGAGAACATGAAGCGGGTGATCGCCCGGCAGGCCGAGGCCGAGCGGGAGCGCCGGGCCGTCACGATCCAGGCGGAAGGGGAGCTGGAGGCGGCCCAGAACATGGCCGACGCCGCGAGCACGCTCAACGACGAGGAGGGCGCCCTCCACCTGCGCACCCTCCAGACGCTCAACAGCCTCAGCAGCGACGACTCCAACACCGTCATCTTCGCGGTGCCCGCCGAAGCCCTGCGGGCGCTGGAGTCGATCGGGGCGTCGGGCGAGAAGTAGCCGGGCGCTGCTGCGGGCTGTGCGGTCGTCCCTTCCGGAAAAGCTACTTCTTCTCACCGCCGAACTGCAGGATGACGCCGAACTGCGGCTGCAGGAAGATCGTCCGGGAGCGGCGAACGTCCAGTTCGCTCCGGTCGCGAAGGCTGTTTTCGTTTTTTGTCGGCCCGCTCTTCCTCGGCCAGCCAGGCACTCCGCTTCCGAGCCCCATAGGTACTGCACGCCCAGGTGCAGACTCACCGCGCGCACCGTCTTTGCCAGACCGTCCTGCTTGAAGACCCGGACGTCGAGCCCAGCCCCGGGCCGCCGCTAAAAGCAAAGTCACAGAGATTGGCAGGGAGGAGCGAGTCGAAGGGGCCCGAAGGGTCATCCTTTGGAAATCTCCCTGAAATTGGCAAGAATACCCAATCGGAGCAATGAGGGACGAAAAACGGCTTCCGCCAACGGTAAAAAAGATTCACTCTAAGAGCACTCGCCCCAAAGGCATGACCTACGGCCCCTACGCAGCGCCTCGGCTGTGGCGATCTAGATCGCTTCGAATCAAGATCGCCTCGCTCGGAATGACTCTACCCCAAAATGACTGCTTGATCCTGCACTGGGGCGGGCCAACGGTGCCTCTCAAACTGATCTGTCCGGAGAAGGCCGTCCCGGGCAAAAACGCACGTCTTCCCCACGACGTCCCGTTCGCGGCAAAGGCATCCGGGCGCACCGGCGGCCTCTACTGCGCCACGTCCGTTGAGGGTTGCGGCCGGGACGACGTCTCCCCGGGAGTGGAGGCCGCCGTCCGCTCGTCGCGCCGCTCGCGGGGCACGATCACGACCAGCCACGCCAGACCGCAGACCACCTGAACGCCCCCGAAGACTAAAACGGCGCCCTCCAGGGTCAGCCATCCGATTTCGAGGAGGGCGCTGCCGACGAAGATGGAGAGCGACTCCGCGCTCATCACCAGGAGCCAGTCCGTCGAGAACACGCGGCCCCGGTAGCGATCCTCGGTTCGCTTCTGCAGGATGACGGTACTGAGCACCCAGTTGCCGCCGCTGGCGGCGTGGCCCAGCACCACCAGCGTGCAGACGGCGACGATGATGGGGAGGCTGGACGACCACGGCACGAGGGCCACGCCCACGTAGCAGAGGCCGCAGAGCGCCACGGCGCCCCCGATGACGCTGGGCCACTGCTCACGGTCGGGAAAGAGGGCGCGCACCGCGACCGGCCCGATGCCGGTGCCGATGCCTCGGGCCATGAAGAGAACCCCGATGCCGGCGGCCAGCGCCGTGGGGGCGATGCGGTCGCCCAGCAGTGCAAGCATGTAGACGAGCGCGCCTCCGGACACGGCCCAGGTCGCCTTCGCAAATGCAAAGCGCCCGATGCGCGGATGGGCGCGCAGATGCTGCCAGCCGTCGGCAATCTCGCGGACGGCGGAGCGCAGGAGGGACGTGTCGGCCGGCTCGGTGTCCTGCGGAATGGTGGTCCCGAGGATGAAGAAGGCCGAGGCGACGTACGTGGCGCTGTCAATCCAGAAGACGGCCTCTGTCCCCAGCGCCTCGACGGCGAAGCCCCCGAGAGCCGCCCCCACGGCCAGCATGGTCGACCACGTGGCCGACATCAGCGCGTTGGCCGTGAGCAGCTCGCGGGGCGTGGTGATGTTGGGCAGGGCGGCGCTTTTGGCCGGATTGAACACGGCCCCCGCCACCACCTGGGCCGTCAGCAGCACGTAGAGCCACGGCACCTCGGCGGGCTGGTCGATCAGCAGAAAGCCGAGCACAATGACGGCCCGGAGCGCGTCCATCCCGATCAGGAGCCGCCGCCGGTTGTAGCGGTCCACGAGAACCCCGGCCAGCGGCGCCGACAGCGCCCACGGCAGCATCTTTGTGATGAACACCGCGCCGAGCGCCAGGGGCGAACCGGTAAGCTCGGTCACGAGGACGTAGAGGGCGATGGTGTTGAACCAATCGCCCAGCAGCGAGATGAGGTTGCCAATCCAGAGCCGGCGAAAGTCTTTGTTGCCGGTGACGAGCGCCCAGTATCCGGCCTGCTCGTCGACCTCGATGTCGTGGGCGGTGTGGGGTGTTGACATAACATCTCGTTTAATCCCACCACGCCCCGGCGGTTCGCCAAATCGAACCGTCCATCGAAAAAATCACAAGTCCAGCAGCTCCGGCACAGAGAACGAGGACGCCCGGGCCACCGCCTGAACGAGCCTACGACGCCTCCGACGCCCCCGTCGGGGAGAGATGCAATTTAAGCGGTACGTGCGCCCCGGGTGCCGAGGCGGACAACGCCGTCCGGGGCTCTGGTGGGTCGGGAAAAATCCCCGCGAGAAGTGCGACTGACGCGCACTCGGGTCCTGTTCACACGCCGGGGGAGAATGGGCTCCACATTGCCTGAAACAGGCTTTCCGGGAGTGCCTCTCTCCCTACCGCACCACCGTGAGTTTCTGTGTGAGCGTCCGGTCGCCGGCCGTCAGGCGACCAACGTACACGCCGCTCGCCAGCTCGTTGGGGTCGAAACGAACGGTGTGTCGTCCGGCCTTTTTCCGGCCCTGCGCGACGGTGGCCACCGCCCGCCCCAGCACGTCGTACACGCGGAGCGTGACCACCGCCGCCTCCGGCAATGCGTACTCGATGGTGCCCTGCTGCCGCATTGGATTCGGGTACGACGTCAACCGCACCTCCGACGGAAGCACGTCGCTCGCTTCGTCCTCGACGTAATCTGCCGTGCCGACGGCCACCGACAGCCTCGTCGTGTCTCCATTCGGCGTAATCGTGACCGTCGACTGCTCGCGCAGATCGTGGGTCGTCCCGTCGGCCGGATAAAGCAGGCGCACCTCGCGGTCCGCCGTAGCCCCGAGGTTGCGCGCGGACAGATCGACGGCCCGGTCGGCCGGGCTCGTAAGCCGCAGCTCGAACGTGTGCCCGCCGGTCGTCGTCGAAGGCGGTCGCTGCTCGATCATGAGGAAGCGCGTGCGCGGAGAACCATCCTCGTCCGGGGCCTCGATGCGCAGGCTCGTTTCGGCAAACCGGCCCGGCGGGGCGATCAGGTCGTGGGAATCGAGGCCGGCGGCCGCGTCGTTCGCGACGCCCATTCGCACCGTCGTCCGCGGCGCCTCGGTCGCGTTGGTCCGTTGGGCACTCAGCGCCAGCAGCGAGGGGGCGTCCCCCCCCTGCTTCGACCCGGATGCGGTCGTTTTCGGCGCGCCCGGATACGGGATGATCAGCGAGTCCCGGTCGGCGCGGTCGTTGAGGAAGTAGTAGGCGACCCCGTCTCGGGCAGAGCGAAAGGTGTCGGCCTGGGCAAACGCACCGTCGAAGGCCCAGAGCGCCTGAAGCGATCCCGCGGTTGCCGCCTCGACCCGGCTCCACGCCACGTCCTTGTCGGTCGGATTGGAGATGACGTTCCAGTTGGCCCGCAGGCCGATCGCGGCGGCGGAGTCGCCGCGCAGGTCAACGGTCGACACCGCCAGCTGGCTGGTCCAGTCGCTGACGGCGGCGAGCCAGAACCCGGCGCCCGGCTCAAAGGCAAAGCGGGCCGACCCGTCGTACTTCACGAGGAAGTCCGACTCGGAGCCGTCGTCCAGGTAGGC
>CAZSBW010000254.1:0-4963 GCA_964604815.1 uncultured Salinivenus sp.
GTCGAAGGAGCGGCGCATGGCCGTGGTGCTGGATCTGCTGCCGAAGGTCCAGCCCAGTCGTTTGATCTCGGATCGGTTCGAGGTCGAGGAGGCGCCTGCCGCCTACGAACAATTGTCCGAGGACGCCTCGATGCTACAGCCGGTCTTCGTGTACGAGTAGTTCGCGTTTTTCTGTGTAAGGCACTCAAGTTGGATGTACCAGTTGATGGTTCGCCGGGATTTCGTGGCGCAGCATTACCTCACCGTTCCGAACTGCGGGCCGGAAAATGAATGGCATTCCCACCACTTCGAGGTCGAAGTGCTGCTCGAAGGGGACGAGCTCAACCAGCACGGGTACCTGGTAGACATCGTGGACGTGGAGGAGGCCCTCGACGCCCTCGTGGACCGGTACCGCGACGCCACCCTGAATGACTTGCCGGAATTTGACGGATTGAATCCGAGCATCGAACACTTCTCGCGGATTTTCTGCGAGTCCTTCCGCGAACAGGTGGATGCGGGGGACCTGGAGACCACCGTCAAGATCTGGGAGGACGAAGACGCCTGGGCCTCCTACACCGCGACTGCGTAGTTCACTCTCCCAGACGTTTCGCCGGTCCACCATGCGCGTCGGACTCGTCATTTACGAGGATCTGGACCGGATGTCCGGCGGGTATCTCTACGACCGGAAGCTCGTAGAGCATCTGGAGGAGCGGGGCGATGACGTGATCGTCTTTCGGCAGTCGGAGCGTGCATATCCGCTGCGGTGGACCGACAACGTCGACGTATCGTTTTGGCGTCGGCTCGCCTCGGCCGACCTCGACGTGCTGCTGCAGGACGAGCTCAACCACGGTTCGCTTGCGTTCGGGAACCGCTGGTTGCGGCGCCGCCTCGCTGCGCCCATCGTTGGGATCGTACATCACCTCCGGGCCGATGAGCGTCGCTCGCGCCTCTCGGCGGCGATCTCCCGGTTCCTGGAGCGGCTTTATCTGCGAACGACGGACGCCTGCGTCTACAACAGCCGATACACGAAGCAGTCCGTCGAGGCACTGGTCGGGTCGCGGCCCCACGTCGTGGCACCCCCCAGCGGAAAACGCTTCGGCCCGCCGGCGTCGGCCGAGGAGATCTACCGGCGTGCCACCGCCGATGGGCCGCTCCGGATCCTGTTTGTGGGCAACCTGATTCCCCGAAAGCGCCCCGACCTGTTGATCAACGGGCTCTCGCGGGTCGACACGACGCCCTGGCGCCTGGACGTCGTCGGGGACGTGTCGGCGGACCGCTCCTACACGGCCGTCCTCCGCGAGCGCATTCGCCGGCTCGATGACCCGTCGAGGGTGACGCTGCACGGGCAGGTGCCGGACGTACAACTGAAGGAGCGGCTCAACACGGCGCACGTGCTGGCCGTGCCGTCGGCCCACGAGGGATACGGCATCGTGTACGTGGAAGCGATGGGACGGGGCCTTCCCGTTCTTGCCGGCCCGAGCGGGGGCGTGCGCGACGTGGTGCAGGAGGGAGAAACGGGCCGGTTCGTCGACACGGCGGGCGATATTACCCAGGCAGTTGAGGCGTGGGGCGACCGTCGGGACCGCCTCGCCGAGCTCGGGTGCGCGGCGACCGCACACTACCAGTCCACTCCGACCTGGGCCGAGACCTGCAGCCGCGTGGCGTCCTTTCTCGACCAACTCGTTGCCGATTCTGCTCACTCACCCGCCCCTTCCTCGTGACCGAGCCCGATTCCTACAGCTATCCCCGCTACCTCGACGCCAAGAGAAGCGTCGACGCGCGGGCGCTGAACCGGCGCGTCTGGGGCCGATTCGTCGAGGCGCTCTCAGGCTGCTCGTCGCCGGTTCGGGTTCTGGAGGTGGGCGGGGGCGTCGGGGCGACCGTCGAGCGGGTCGTCGAGGCCCTCGAAGGCGCGTCGCCGGATCGCCTGCACTACACGCTCGTCGACATTGAACCGGACAACGTTGCCGCAGCCCGGGAACGCCTGCAGCAGTGGGCCGACCGCCGGGGATACAGCGTCTCCGGACGGGAGCAGCAGACCTGGACGGACGGCGCCATGGACGTGACCGTGCGATTCGTCACTGCCGACCTGTTCGACCTGGCATCGGCCCGGGAGGAGGCGTCCTACGACGCACTCATTGCTCAGGCGGTGCTCGATCTCTTCGACATTTCCGCCGTCCTCCGTGCCCTCCGTCCGCTGCTTCGGAGCGGCGGGCTGTGGTACCTGCCCATTCACTTCGACGGCGTGACCGCGTTCGAGCCGCCGGTCGATCCGGCCCTCGATGCCCGTATCGAGCAGCTCTACCACGAGAGCATGGCCGAGGCGCCGGACCGGCACGGGGGACCGGCGGGTCCGCACTGCGGCCGTCGCCTCCTGACGCGCCTCCCCGAGCTCGACGCGCCGCTTCTCGACGCCGGGTCGTCGGACTGGATCGTTGTGCCCCGCGACGGGGAATACCCCGGGGATGAGGCCTACTTTCTGCATCACATTCTTCGCTTCGTGGAGACGGAGCTATCGGGGCACCCCGAACTGACGGCGCCGGCGTTTGCCGAGTGGCTCCGCACGCGGCGACGGCAGATTGATGACGGCACGCTGGTGTACGTTGCCCACCAGCTGGACGTGCTGGCCCAGACCGCGTGACTGCGCGAGACGACGCCTCTCAACGATGTGATCTGGAATGAAAGGGACGACTCGCCAATTGGTCCCTCCATCCTTACTTGGAACAGGGAGAGGGGAGATCGGCGCTGAAGAGGGCAGAGAAGAGAGCACTGGTTTTCAGAGGCCCCCCCGAGGCAGGAGAACGGCAAACCAGAGGATGGTGAGAGAGAGCAGAAGCGTCAGGCGACCGAGCCAACTCGACCAGAGGCGCATCCGCTCGGCCTCGGGACTCTCGGGCGCCTCGCGCATCAGCCGGATGGCTTTTGGGCCGTAGTGGAAGTCGTGCACGGCACTCACCAGGAGGGTTATGATCACCAGTCCCAGCTTCCAGCCGAGCGCCGCGCCCCACGCCGTCGTCCAGAAGCCGAGGTCCAGCCACGCCGACCAAGGGATGCCCTGCGCTCGCACCTGGAACAGACCGGTGACGACGAGCACGCCCAGTGCCCCCCACCCAATCCAGCGAAAGCGGAGAGCGGAGGCGTAGAGGAGGGGGCGCGCCACGTCCTCGAAACGTTCCTGGCGAAGCAGCGGCACGAGTAGCAGGCCCAGCGCCGCCATGCCCCCGATCCAGACCGCCGCGGCCAGGATGTGAAGCCAGATGGAAAGGAGGGGTAGAAAATTAGTCATCCGCGAGAAGCGTCGATGAAGCAGTAGGCTCGATGGGGCATTCTCGACCGGAAGGCCCGACGAAAAGAAACCTTGCCCGCAAATACTGATTTCGGACTCCGTTGTACGAAAAAGATCAATAATCAGGTTCTCCCTCGATGCCGACCGAAGCCCGCTGGCTCATCAAGACGGCGCTCCTGTACCTCGCCCTTGGGCTGGGCCTCGCGCTGCTGCGGGCCGGACAGTCGGTGGGATGGATTCCGGGAGATCCGACCTCGCTCTGGCTGCCACAGCTCCATCTCCTCACCGTGGGTTGGCTCACCCAGCTCATCTTCGGAGTGGCCTTCTGGCTGTTTCCGCGTCCGACGCCCGACCCGTGGGGGGCGCCGGTCGTGTGGAGCGCCTACGGGCTGTTGAATCTGGGGCTGCTCCTGCGGCTGGGCAGCGAGCCGGAGTTGTTGTCGGAGGCCGTGCGGGCGTGGGGACTACTGGGCGCCGCCGGCCTGCAATGGGTGGCCAGCCTGCTGCTCGTCGCATACTTCTGGCACCGGGTGCGGGCGACGTAGGAGGAGTGATGCGTGAATACGTGAAGCGTGATGTGGGGATGAAAGGAGAACACCGATTGTCATGGATCACGCTTCACGCATCACTGACCGTAGAGCGGAGGACGACTATGACGAAATGGCTCGACGCTGCACGTAGAACGCGACCCTTTTTGCCCGATGGCCTGCATCAGTGTCTGGTTCGTCCGGGCGGCGCTCCTGCACTTTGCCGTGGGGGCGACGGCGGGGGCGTGGACGCTCGCCGCAAAAAGCGGAATCGGCCCGCCGGTGCTGCTGCCACTCCGCCCGCTGCACGTAGAGGTGGTGCTCGTTGGGTGGGTGTGTCAGTTGGCGATCGGGGTGGCGCTTTGGATCTTTCCGTTCTCGCGCTCGGTGTCCGAGGACCGGCGGGTTTGGGGCGCGTGGGGCCTGCTGAACGGAGGCGTTCTTCTCGTCGTGCTGGGGAAGTGGGGCGTGGGAGGGGGGCTCCAGCTTCTCGGCCGCACCGGCGAGCTCGTCGCCATAGGGCTACTGGTGTGGAGCCTCTGGCCGCGACTCCGCCCGATTCCACAGCGGGGGCACTGACGAGGACCATTTGCCCCACGGGAACGGGTCAGACGGAGTCTTTGTCGACTACGAAGGCACACTCGGGACAGTCGCCGTTTGTCTGACACTGTTGCTCGACGGGAAGTTCGGTCAGTTCCTCCAGCAGGGCTCGGGCGAGGGTGCAGGCGCTTTCGCCGTGGGTTTTCACGACAGACGCGATCGGACAGCTTGCCCCTTCGATCCGATAAATCCCGTCGGCCTCCCGAAGAAGGGGCAATCCCCCCATCTCTTCCAGCACCGCTGTGGCCCGCTCCAGGCGGTCGCGCGTCGCGGACTCCAGGGTGTGCGGCTTGTGCAGTCGGGCGAGTCGGCGGCCCACTTCGTCGAGCAGGGGGGAGAGCGGCGTCTCCCGGTCGGCCAGCACCTCCAGCAGGCCGTTCAGTACCGCGTCGTAGGATTTGGGAAAGAGCTGTTCGGCCTTTTCGGTCAGGCCAATGATGTGAAGTTGTGTTCGGATCTGTGCATTGATGGTCCCCTGCTTCGTCCTTCCGAAGAGCCAATCAGCGTGGAGCGGGAGCTTTCTTCACCATCGGGTGTCCATTTTGGCAGCCCCAAAATGGACGAAAAGGGC
>CAZSBW010000255.1:0-4943 GCA_964604815.1 uncultured Salinivenus sp.
ATGAAGTCCGCCGGGTCGCCCTCGCGCAGCAGGCCCACGTCCAGCCCGTAGTGCTCCACCGGATGCACGCAGGCGGCGCGGAGCACGTCGTATCGGTCGTAGCCCCGGGCGATGGCGCGGCGGGCCAGGGCATCGATGTGGCCCTCCACCAGCGAGTCGGGGTGCTTGTCGTCGCTGCAGAACATGAGGCGATCCGGCACCTCGTCCATCAGCGGGATCAGTTCGTCAAAGTTCTTGGCCGCCGAGCCCTCGCGGATGGCGATCTTCATCCCAGCCTCCAGCTTCTCGCGGGCCTCCTCGATCTCGACACACTCGTGATCCGTTTCGATGCCCGCCGCCGCGTACGCTTCGACGCCGTCCCCCCGCAGGCCCGGCGCGTGGCCATCGACCGGCTTCCCCCGATCCTTGGCGGCCGCGATCTTCGCCATCACGTCGTCGTCGCGATTGATCGCGCCCGGGAAATCCATCATCTCACTGAGGTACGGCACGTCGGCCCGGTCCAGAAGCGCCGCCACGGCGTCCGGGCCGAGCGCGGCCCCGCTCGTCTCAAACGGCGTGGCCGGCACGCAGGAGGGCGCGCCGAAGGCGAAGTGGAACGGCACCTGCCGCCCATCTTCGATCATGTACTCGACGCCCTCGACGCCGAGCACGTTGGCGATCTCGTGCGGGTCGCTCACGGTGGCCACGGTGCCGTGCGGCGTCGCCGCCCGCGCAAACTCCGACGGCGTGAGCATTGCGCTCTCGACGTGGACGTGCGCGTCGACGAAGCCGGGGAGCAGATACCGGTCCGGCACGTCGTCGGTGGGCTCGATGCGGTCGATGGTGCCGTCCCGCACGTAGACGGTCGCGGGCCGAATCGAACGGGTATGGAGGTCGATTCGGCGACCGGAAATGGAGAAGGACTGTGGCATGCAGAGACGGACGACTTGTCCCGAAGAGTGCGTTGCACAACGTACGAGAACAGTCGGTGCGCGTTGCGGTCTCCGCCCGGGAACGGGCGCTCCCCCCCGCACCAGCAGCCCGTTTCGGACCGCAACGTTCGGTCGTCGGATTAGGGCGAGGGCCGACCGGGGGGGCGATCGTAGCCCGTCAGGCGACGGTCCACCCACGCGCTGTCGACCTGAATGAGAAGGTGTTCGGCGCGGAGCGTGTCGCTCGGGGCGGGGAGGGGAGTAAGGCCCGAGAACGAGCGCCGGATGGAAGCCGATTCGGCCCAGCGGCCCAGGTTCCGATAAGTGTAGACAAACCAGATGTTGGCCAGCGGACTGGGATCCGAGGTGTACACGGACTTGATCGAGTCGAGCTGCACAACGTGGGGAACGGCGTAGCAAAACATGGGCTCGTAGCTTCGACCCTGTGCAATCTCGTACTGGGCAGCGCGGCCGGACTTCGTGAGTGCAAACCGATGGACCGGGACCCCGCGTTCGTTCCGGGTGATCGTTCCTTTCAGAAGACCAGCGCGCTTGAGTGCCAGAAGTTGGCGATATCGGAAGGAGGGGGAGTCCGGATCTGGATTAAAGAGCGAAAGGGGGTACGAAGCGTTCTCCTCCTGCGCCCTCGGTGTAATACAGTGGTCGTTAAATGCCTGAAGCGCCTCGTTGAGGGCCCCTCGGGCCTCGGCGGAAGTAGGGATCGGACCGTGTTCGTCGTCGGTCACCACGCTGCTCGCGGTCTCCTCCCCCCCTCCGCAGGCGAGCCCGCCGATGCCGATGATCATCGTTGCAGTCAACAGAAGAACGGCGCGGGGCGTCGGGAGGGCCATAACGCGAAACCGAGGTCGGGGAATTGAGTCGAAAGAGAATCGCTTTGGCGACCACTTTGCAGTGTAAGAAGGAGCGCTGAACAGGGCAAGCAACCGGGCCGTGCGCCGGACGAAAATCGTCGAGGCGAGATGATACCATCTGCGCAGAATCGTCATACAAGCTTTGCCGGGAAAGACCTGTCAGGTCCCCGGCAGGCCTGCCAGGTCTGGGGCAGCAACGTACACTGAACCTTTGCAATTGGTGTGAGAAAGGATTCGACGAGAAATCGCTAAACTTGGAACCCCTGTTCCCGCACGTGTCTACGATGGGACGTTGATGTACTTCGGTGTATCTGCTCTCGCTCCTCTGGTCAATGCACGATTGCCCCATGAAACGACTTCCCCTTCTCAGCCTTGTTCTTTGCCTCGTCGTCTGGAGCGGCCCGGCGGCGGCCCAATCAACAGCCTCGGGACCAACTGCTCAGAAAGCCGGGTTTAGCCGCACCCTCGACGTGGACGAGGATCGCGTCTTCGTCGGCGAGGCACGCAATGCGCACTCCCCCGGTCGAGTATACGTCTTCGATCAGAGCAATGACGGGTCCTGGACCGAGACGACCTACCTGGAGGCCGACGACGGCACCGTCGGCGATCAGTTTGGCGCGGCCCTCGACGGGTTGGAATCGACGCTCGCCGTGGGGGCGCCCGCTTCCAACGCGGCATACATTTTTCAGAAGGAAAGCGAGGACTGGACTCAGGCTGCTCGGCTTACCTCCCCCGACAGCACGGCGGGGCTGGGCAGCAGCGTGGCCCTCACTGAGAACCGTTTGTTCGTGGGAACGGACGCCACGATAATGACGGCCGGCGACGACACCACGATTGCGGCTGCCGTGCACGTCTTTAAGCGAACACAGGACGGACGTTGGAGCGAGGAGACCGTGCTTCGGGGCAGTCAGCTTTCGACCGGGAGCGGCTTCGGCTCGTCGCTCGCAGCCTCGTCGACCCACCTTCTCGCGGCAGCCCCGAAGCATCAGAGCGGCGCTGTCGTGGCCTTCCGTCGCGACGGGGACACGTGGTCTGAAATCCAAACGCTGTCGACGGGGATGCTCGGAAACAAAGCTCAGTTTGGGGCCGCGCTGGAATGGGGAACTGAAGGCCAGGTGCTCGTGGGAGCGCCCCGCGCCTACGACGCCACGGGGGTCGCACACACCTTTTCGTACGACGCCGACGCCAAGCAGTGGCGAAGCGAGGGACGCGTTCTTCCCTTCGACGGCGGCGCCCGCCACATGTTTGGCGAGTCGATCACCTACGACGGCACGTCCCTCTGGGTCGGGGCGCCCGGTGCTAAGAACCAGACCGGAGCGCTCTACCGCTTTCAGCAGGAAGACGGCACCTGGACCGGCGCACGCCGCGTGATGCATCCGTCCGCCGAGGAGCGAAATGGACTGGGAGCCGCACTGTCAGCCAGCTCGCGCGTCGTGGCTGCCGGGCTGCCGGGAGACGACCACCGAGCGGGCACGATGGCCCTCTACTCCCTGGAGGACGACGACTGGACACAGAAATCGACGATTGCTCCGAAAGCGGGAACGGTCTTTAGCGCCCTCACCGGTGAGGAGCGTCCGTGCACCGGCGACAGCGTCAAAAACTTCTCGTGCGAGGGCATCGACCTCCAATCCTTCCTTCCCATCAAAAACATCGGCGGCGAGCGAGGCATCAGCCTCAATGACATTTGGGGCTGGACCGACCCGAAAACCGGCACCGAGTACGCCCTCGTGGGCCGCACCGACGGCACCGCCTTCGTAGACGTGAGTGACCCCACCAATCCCGTCTACGTGGGCGAGCTCCCCCTCACCGACGGCGCCCGCGTCAACTCCTGGCGCGACATTAAGGTGTATAAGGATCACGCCTACGTGGTGGCCGACAACGCCAAGGACCACGGCATGCAGGTCTTCGACCTCACGCAGCTCCGCGACGTGGCGGCCGAGGAGATGCCGAAGACCTTCGAGGAGACAGCCCTTTACGACAAGGTCAACAGCGTCCACAATATCGTCATCAACAAGGAGAGCGGCTACGCCTACGCCGTCGGCAGCAGCGGGGGCGGCAACACGTGCGGGGGCGGCCTCCACATGATCAACATTGAGGACCCACTGAACCCGACCTTCGAGGGCTGCTTCGCCGATCGGTCGACCGGCCGCTCGGGCACCGGGTACAGCCACGACGCGCAGTGCGTGATGTACAACGGCCCGGACCAGGAGTACCAGGGCCGCGAGATCTGCATCGGGTCCAACGAGACGGCGATCAGCGTCGCCGACGTAACCAACAAGGACAATCCCGAGGCCATCGCGACGGCCTCCTACCCGGACCACGCCTACGTCCACCAGGGCTGGTTTACGGAGAATCAGCGCTACTTCTACCAGAACGACGAGCTCGACGAGCTGCAGGGCAAGGCCGAGGGCACCCGGACGCTGGTCTGGGACATGAGTGACCTCGACAATCCGACGCTCGTCAACGAGATGACGAACGCCGAGGGCTCGACGGACCACAACCTCTACGTCGAGGGCGATCGGATGTACCAGTCCAACTACAAGAGCGGGCTGCAAATCTTCGACATCAGTGATCCGGAGAGCCCGACGCAGATCGCCCACTTCGACACGCAGCCCTACGGCAAGAACAGTCCCGGCTTCCAGGGCTCGTGGAGCAACTACCCGTACTTCGAGAGCGGGATCATCGTCGTCTCGAGCATCGGAGAGGGCATGTTCGTCCTGACGCCCTCGCGGCAGGAGCTGTAGGTCGAGGGCCGTCGTAGCGCCGTAGTCGGCCGGCAGGGGGCGCGCCCCCCTGTCGGCCTCTTCGGGCCGCGTCGTACGCCCCGCGAAGCCGATCCGCGTTCTTTCGCCAAACGTCTGTATTTCTCATGCGCCGACTCCTCTCGCTGCTTCTCCCTGCGCTTCTTTTGCTTGCGGGCCCGGCGCCGAGCCCAGCCCAGAGTTCGGCCCAGAGCCCCAAGGTGTACGTGTGCAACCAGGGGGAGGCGACCGTCTCGATCATCGACATGGCGTCGCAGGCCCTCGAGACGACCATCGACCTGAAGGAGCGCGGCTTTTCGGAGAACGCGAAGCCGCACCACGTCGTCGCCGAGCCGGGCGGGGAGCACTGGTACGTGACCCTGATCGGGGCAAACACCATTTTGAAGTTCAATAGCGAC
>CAZSBW010000256.1:0-4931 GCA_964604815.1 uncultured Salinivenus sp.
CAAGGTTGGTGCCAGACAACCCCGTCTGGGTCACAGTCACACTCCCGAAATCACCATCATCAGGTTTGCCCCCAACGAGTGTGTGGCTCGACGATCCTAGCCCGTCGTAGTCCTCAATCAGCGTGAACGTAGAGCCCCCGTCTGTGCTGTACTCGACGTCCACATAGTCGGCTGATTCAAGATCTCCGGTTTCGGAAATGACCAGAGAGAACCCGGGGTTCGAAGCCCCGGAAATGTCAATGGGATCTTGATCGGTCTCCCAAACGACGGGTGCGTCCAGGTCTTCCCCCTCTAGCAGTAGATCCGAGTTGCGTTCTTTAATCTCAAAGTGATCACCGCTTGAAGAAAGATCTGCACCGGACGCGTCAAGGGACCAAACATTATCGTCGTCCGACTGGTCTCCCACGCTCTGGGACTCGAAATCTTCGCTGTAGATCTGCGCCGATGCCCCGTGTGGTGTGATCACAGGAAGAAGAAGGACCAGCAGGCCAGGGAGCCAGGCCAGAACAAGTGAGGTCAGGAAAGAAAAATCTCGCGTTGACTTTCGCATGGCCCAGGAGGAAGTACTTTTCAAAAGAGGAACCGACCGCCGCAAAGCTCACCGGAGAGCGTGGACGGTGAGTGTTAGTGTGAGACATTTGTAGGGTATAAAACTCCTCTTTTCTTGTAAAGGCCATTTCCGAACGGAAAAGTTATCGAACGATTATGAAATCAGCCTTAACGGTGATCTTCCAGACCCATGGCCGATTGGATCGATTTCCTCGATCACTCGCACGCTCCCGAGGGGACGAACGAACTGTTCATCGACGACGATCACTTTCGGGCAGCCCTTCAAGACGTCCGGCGGACCAACATCCTCCCTGGCGGCTATCGGGCCACGACGACCGTACTTGCTCCCTCCTGCACGCCCCGCCTTGCGGCTACTCAACGTGAGCACGGAAATCGGGACCGACCTCGTTCAACTCGTCCGGCGCGGCAGCCGGCATCCATCTCAACGCGACACTTTTCTTCCTCATCCGTCCCCTCCGGAGCAGCATTGACATCGCCAATGTCCCGAACGTGGATCTGAACGTGACCCCAACACTGCGATCTGCCTCCCCTATTTCTACGACCCCGATGCCATCCGCATTCGCCCCGCCTCTCCTCCGGTCGTTCTCGGTTCTTTCCCGACAGGTCCAGGAACGTTCTCCTCTCACGAAGGACAATCAGCAAACAGCGTCTCCCCTACGGAACCCGGGCCATCAGCGTAGTAGTCCTTAGAAGCTGTTTGGTGGATGGATGAGAAGCCGAGACACAGTGGGCGACGCTGCAAAATGGCGCTCAAATGACCCCTTGTAGCGGCGCTACCAGGGGAATGCAGAAGCCATTTTGCACGAGATCCACGAAGTCGCAGGCCTCAGACAATCCGCCAAACAGCTTCTTATTCCAATACCTGTTCTTCCTTTCCCTGCAGAAACGCCTCGGCGCGCTGCACCATTTCCTTGCTGCCGATGTAGAGGGGGGTGCGTTCATGCAACTTCTCCGGCGTCTTGTCCAGAATGCGGGTACGACCATCTGTAGCGCGCCCCCCCGCCTGCTCGGCGATGAAGGCCATCGGGTTGGCCTCGTACATCAGACGCAGCTTGCCTTTCGGGTTGCCCTGCGTGGCCGGATACATGTAGATGCCGCCCTTCAGCAGATTGCGGTGGAAGTCCGACACGAACGACCCGATGTAGCGGGTCTTCGCGGGCCGGTTCGTTTCCGAATCGTACTCCTGAAGCCAGTCGAGGTAATTCCGAAGGCCTTCCTCGAAGGAGTGGTAGTAGCCGCTGTTAATGGAGAACAGACGGCCGCGCTCCGGGGTCTTGAGGTCCGGATGCGACAGCAGGAATTCCCCAATCGACGGATCGAGCGTAAATCCGTTCACGCCGTGCCCCGTCGTGTACAGGAGCATGGTGGAGGACCCGTACACCACGTAGCCGGCAGCCACCTGCTGGGTGCCCGGCTGCAGGGCTGCTTCCAGCTCCGGTTCTTGCTTGTCGTATTCCTCGGGCAGCCGGTAGATGCTGAAGATGGTGCCCACCGACACGCACACGTCAATGTTGGACGAGCCATCGAGCGGATCGAGAAGGACGATGTACTTGCCGTCTCCCTCCGAGGTCGTGCTCATGGGAATGGCCTCGGCGTGCTCCTCGGACCCAATGAGGCAGCATTCTCCGCCCCGCCGCAGCGCCAGGACGAACTCGCGGTGGGCCAGCGCATCCATCTTCTGCTGGACCTCGCCCTGCACGTTCTTTTCGCCGGTGCTGCCGTAAATGTCGATCAGCCCGGCCTTCCGCATGTCGCGGTTGACGATCTTGGCCGCCAGACTGATGTCCCGCAATAGACGCGAAAATGCCCCCGTCGAGTGCGGAAAGCGATCCTGCTGTTCAATAATGAACTGTTCGAGGGTCTTGAATTCCCCGAGCTCAGTCTCCATGGCCGCATTTCCTTGGGGCGTCGGTTCGTCGTTGGACGTGCTCATGGTGCTGGGTACCAGTTGTGACTGATGGCGGACGAAGGGCTCTCCTGACGTCGGGCACTCAATATACAGAGGCTGGAACCGCTTCTAAAGTACGGGCCGTGGGGAGAGAATGAAACGTTCTCCTCTAAGATGTGGGGATCGGGATCGGGCGAAGGGAGCCCCAGATGCTCCTGCTTGTGGCCCCTGCCCGGGCTGAACGAGCCCTGTCTGCACACGCCGGAGCGGCCGTCCGCGGCTACGGTTCCCCGGCGGGCGAGAGGTCGTACAACTGAAGCTGTTGAACCATTTCCCGCGTGCGCGGAGCGTCGGCGTCCCCGTCGTCCAAATCGTCGATCATGCGCTCCAGCGCAGCCGGCGTATCGACGTCGTACCACCGGGGCAAAACCGTCAGGCGGGCATCCGTGGTGCCCACTCGGGCAAGGGTGTCGGTAAAGACGCTGTCGTGGCTGTAGGTCATGCCCTCGAAGAGTTGCGGATAGAAGGCATTCATTCCCAGCAGATAGAACCCTCCGTCTTCACTGGGCCCGATGCACACGGAGCGCGCCGGCGTGAGGGCCGAGAAGGACTGCCGGACAAACGAAAGCGGCAACGTGGGATGATCGGTACCCACAATGGAGGCCTTTTCGTACCCACGGTCGAGGGTCGTGCGGAAGGCGTGCTTCATGCGGTTTCCGAGTCCGTCTCCCCTCTGGACCCGTACGTCGACAGCGGCCGGAACGTCGACCCCCAGCTCGTCGGGCACGGGCGGCGCAAGGTAGAGTCGGACGTGCGCAGACAGGCGGGTGTACAGCCGAAGGGCATCTTGAAGAAAGGCTTCGTAGAGCTGGGCCGCTTCCGACGAGGTGAGCACCGGGGTGAGACGGGTCTTCACCTCTCCGGGACGAGGCACCTTGGCGAACACGATGAGGGCAGCGTCCATGCGTGGAGGGGACTTCGGAAAAGAAGAGAAGGGCTGTGATCGAGGCGACACAGAAAAGCTACTCGCCGCCCGCCATGCGGGCAGAAGTCTTGCGACTCGGAGTCGTTCTGCGGCACGGGGTCATCATGCGATCCAGGGTCGAGTGGAGCTTGTCGAGCGCAAAGTCGATGTCGTCCTCAGACGTGTCGGCACCGAGGGAGAACCGCACCGCGGCCGAGGCCGTCTCGCGCTCCAGGCCAAGGGCGGTGAGGACGTGGCTCGGCTCCAGCGCGCCGCTCGTGCACGCCGATCCGGCAGACACCAGGACGCCCTCCATGTCCAGATTCAAGATGAGCATCTCGCCATCGACCGGGTCGCCGCCGTCCGGGGGAAACGCCACGTTCACGACGTGGGGCGCGACGGGCGCGTCGTCGACGGGCGTGTTCAGGACCCAGTCGCCCGGCACGGCATCGTCGAGGCCGTCCACGAGGCGTCGCTGTAGGCGGGCCAGCCGCTCCCGCCGCCCCTCGGCGGCGTCCACTGCCCGTTCCAGGGCCTCGGCCAGCCCCACCACGGCGGGGACATTCTCAGTGCCGCCGCGCCGCTCACGCTCTTGGGATCCGCCCTCCACCAGCGGCCCCAGCTCCACGCCCCCCCGCACGAACAGCACACCGGCCCCCTTCGGCCCGTAGAACTTGTGACCCGATAGGGAGAGTAGGTCTACGCCGAGCTCGTCCACGTCGATCTCGAAGAGCCCGGCCGCCTGCACGGCGTCGCAGTGGAGGAGAACGTCGTTCTCGTCACACACGTCGGCCACGGCGGCTACGTCGGTGCGGACGCCGATCTCATTGTTGGCGTGCATCAGCGACACGAGGGCCGTGCGGTCGTCGATCGCCGCCTCAACCTGCTCGGGCGTCACGGCCCCGTCGGCCTCGGGCGTGAGGATCTTGACGGGATGCCCTCGCTCCTTGAGACGCTCGGCGGGCGTCAGGACCGCCTCGTGCTCGGCGGCGGAGGTGACGAGGCCCGCCGGCGTCCCGTTCTCGGAGGCCGCGGCGAGGACGCCCTTGAGGGCCAAATTGTCGGCCTCGGTGCCCCCGCTCGTGAACACGATTTCGCTGGGCTCAGCCCCCAGGCAGGCCGCCACGCGTTCGCGCGACTCCTCCAGGGTGACCCGGGCCTGTCGGCCAAGCTGATGCACCGACGAGGCGTTGCCGTAGTGCTCTGTGAGGTAGGGCTTCATCGCCTCCAGCACCTCGGGCGCAAGCGGCGTCGTGGCGGCGTGATCGAGGTAAACGCGTCTCATGTGGGACAAATTTTAGACGGGCAGAAGCGCTTAAGTTATGCCACTCCATCCTACGGGATTGGACGGCGGCTGATTCTCCCCCTGCGCTTTTTCACGGGACCATCTGAGCCTCCCATGTTGTCGGATTTCCACGACGCTCTCGGGTAGAATGACGCACACAGCTTCGGGGGCTAAGTAGACACGCAAAAATACCTTCATTCGAGAGTCATCCCGAAAGGGTTCGA
>CAZSBW010000257.1:0-4929 GCA_964604815.1 uncultured Salinivenus sp.
CGGGCGTAGAAAATGCCGGTGGGCAGGCGCAGGATGGTGTGCAGGTCGCACTTGTGCATCAGGTCGCGCCGCACCTTCTGGCCCGTGCCGTCTTCGAAGAGCACGTTGTCCGGCAGCACCACCGCCGCGCGGCCGCCGGGCTTGAGGCCATTGTAGATGTGCTGGAGAAAGTTGAGCTGCTTGTTGCTCGTCTTGAACGTGAAGTCGCGGGGCGGGGTGCCGCCGCCCTTCTTGCTGCCGAACGGGGGGTTCGTGAGAATCACGTCCGCCGGCGGCAGGTTGGCCCCCACCTCGCCGAGCGCGTCGCCCTGATGGATGGAAGTGGTGGCCTCGATGCCGTGGAGCATGGCGTTCATGAGCGCGAGCCGGTGGGTGTCCGGCACGAGCTCCACCCCGTGGTAGGCCTTTTCCTCCTGGAACCGGGACTCGTCCTCGTCCAAATCAAAGAGCTCGTCCGTCTGGGCCTTTACGTACTCGTGCGTCTGCGTGAGGAAGCCCGCCGTGCCCAGCGCCGGGTCCTGCACGACCTCGCCGGGCTGGGGCTTCGTGAGCCGGATCATGGACTCGATGAGCGGGCGCGGCGTAAAGTACTGCCCGGCCCCGGATTTCGTCTCCTCTGCGTTTTTCTCCAAAAGGCCCTCGTAGAGATTGCCGAGCCCCTCTTCCCGGGCGCTAAACCAGTCGAGCTTGTCGATCTCCTCGACGATCTTGCGCAGGTTCTTCGGCTTGCGGATGGCCGTGGCGGCGCCCTCGTAGATCTCGCGGACGATGAGCGAGTCGGTCTCCCCCTCGTCGGCCAGGTCCACGAGTGCCCGGCGGTAGTGCTGGAGCAGATCGGTGCCGTCCTTCCCGGCGATCGCGTCCCAACGATAGTCCTCCGGGATGCGGTGGTCGGTCCCGGTTTCCTGCGCCATTTTGATGAAGAGGAGGTACGTCAGCTCGGTGACGTACTGGTGGTAGGTGATGCCGTCGTCGCGCAGGACGTGGCACAGGTTCCACAGCTTGGCGACGATGTCCTGCGTGGCGGTGCTCATGCGGGAGGGGGACGGAAGCGAGGAAGAGCACGGTGTATACAAGATGCCGCTCATCCCCGACAAAGACAATCCGGGCGGGGGTTTCAACTCGGATCTAACACGAACAACATTCGCTCGTGCTCATAGACTCCGACGTCTTTGTTCCGTATTCGGCCCACTCCAGACTTCCCTCATTCCCATGGACGACCAGATGTTTGACCGGCTCTGCGAAAGCCTCGAAGAGGCTATCGCCCACGCGAAGGAAGGGAAAAAGCGGCCCCGCGTGCAGAACACCACCGACGACGAGTCGAATTCTCCGTCTTCTCAGTGAGCGTGGACCTACGCCGTCACGGTGTCGTCGTCCCAGATCGTTGCGTGCATTTCGTCGAGCACGTCGGGGAGCCGGCCGTCGAAGACCGTGTTTAGGCGGTTGAAGCCGCCCTTCTGGTCGAACGGGGGCTCGTCCAGGGCCTCGCGGTCCACGACCACGTTGTTCTTAATCTGCTTGGCGATGCGTTCGAGCCAGCGTTCCTGCACGCTCGTCCAGTCGTGCGTCCGAAGGACGTGGCTGAGCGCTCGGTCCACGCGCTGCTCGTAGGGGAGGAGCGGCGTGGCCAGCGCCTGCCGTCGGAGAAAGCCTACGATCGTGGCCGCAATGTCCTGATTTTGGGCCTCGCTGTAGGCCTTGCGAATCTTCGTTTCTGTGTACCCGGCTCGGCTGAGTTCAATTTGAAGGTCTTTCAGCTGCTCGCGCGTGAGGTCGCGTGGGCGCTGCAGGACGACCTGGAGGGCCGTCAGGTTGTCCCGGTTCGACTCGATCCAATCGCGGAGGCCCTCCAGGTACGCCTCGGGACGTGAGTTGTCGGGTCCGTACCCCCGTTTCGTTTGTCGAACCTCGTCGGGGTGTTCGGACACCAGCTTGTAGCGCGGGGACTCGTACTTTAGCTCGTCGAGGAATGAGCCGAAGTCCGGATCTTCTTCAAGAAGCACCCGGAGGCCGTCTTTTCCCTCGTCCCGAAACCAGTCGAGGAGGTCCTCCGGCTCGTGGCCCGTTCGTTCCTCAACCTGCTCTGCGTTTTGCTTCAGCGCGCTGCGCTTCCGATTCAGCTTGGCCATGAACTGCTCGAACACCTCGTCGCGATGTTCCGTCTCGGAGACGCCCTGGAATTCGCCGGTCAGCTGTGAGAAGGAGATGTTTGGCTGCTGCACCACCGGTTTCATGTCCGAGTAGTCCTGCAGGGCGTCGTAGAGCTGCACGGCGTCGAAAATGCGGAACGCTTCCTTGTCCCGATCGGGTCCGTAAAGATTGGGGCACAGCCGCGTCGCTCGCCCAATCATCTGTTCGTAGAGGATGCGGCTCTTCACGCGGCGAAGGAAGACGAGATCGGTGATCGGGGGAACGTCGACGCCGGTCGTCAGCAGGTCGACGGTGACGGCGATTCGGGGAAACTCCTCATTTTTGTAGTACCGGATCAGCTGTTCCGGGTCGTCGGCGTAGCCGGTAATTTTGGCGACCGTCCCGTCCCGAACCTCTCCGTATACGTCTTCCAGTGCATCTTTGAATACCTCGACGACGAGATCGGCGTGATCGTCGTCCACACAGAATACGAGTGTCTTTCCGGGAAGCGAGGGATCAATCTCCTGCGCAACCCGCCCGAGCACCGCACGATTGAACGGTTCCGTGACGACCTGGGTGTTAAAGCTGTCGATGTCCACGTCGATCTCGTCCGGGGTGCGGATCAGATCGACGGTACTGGTCCGTGGGTCGTACCGCTTCAACTGCTCGCCAGCGTCCCAGTGGATGCCATCCTCCGCGAGAGCCGTGGTGATGCCAAACGGCGGTTCGTGATCGACCAGATACCCGTCGACGACAGCCTGGCGGTAGCTGTACTCGTACGCGGGCTCGCCGAAGATCTCGACCGTATGCAGGGCCGGAGTGGCCGTGAGGCCGATGCGGACGGCGTCGAAATAGTCGATGACCCGCCGGTATTTGGAGATGTATTCGTCCTGGCTCCGAAACTCGAGCTCCGTTCCGCTGAGTTCCCGGTCGAGGTTGTAGCCCCGATGACACTCGTCGACGACGATGCAGTCGTACTGATCGACGGGAATTGGATCTTCGTCTTCCTCCCGATGCAAGATGCGACGGACCATACCCTGCACCGTCGCGATGTGGATGCGGGTATCCGAATCCGGCTGGAGGTCGTCGAGGGACTTCACGTCGTACACGTCAGCAAAGGCATACGTCCCCTCCACGTTCACGTCCTTGAACGTGTCCATCGCCTGCTCGCCGAGCGTGGTTCGGTCCACGAGGAACAGCACACGCTGAAAGCGCCCGAACTTGACGAGTCGGTACAGGAGGCCGAGTGCCGTTCGGGTTTTTCCCGTGCCCGTGGCCATTGCGACGAGTACCTCGCGTTCACCGTTCAGCACCTGGTCTTCGACAGCGTTGATGGCCTCGACCTGGTAGTCGCGGAGACCCACGATGTCGACCGGTTTTTCGTCGAGCTTCTGTTCGGCCGCCTCGATGTCCTGCTGAAGTCGCTTCCGAAGGCCCTCGGGAGAGTAGAACCCCATTATAGCCGTGCGCCGGTTGGTGGGGCGGCGAACGTCCCGAAACCAGACTCCACTCTTCGTCTCGATCTGCTTCAGGTACGGTCGACCGTTCGACGCAAAAACAAAGGGGACGTGGTAGGGCGTTCGGGGCCCCTCGTAGTTCCAGGGTGATTCGTCAACGAGTTCCTCGTCTCCGTCGATGACGTATCCATTTGCGTATCGCTCGGCTTGATCTACTGCCGAGTACACGTCCGTATCCCACCTCTTGGCCTCGACGATGGCTACGGGCGTGAGCCCGAGGAACAGCACGTAGTCGGCGGGGCCATTTGCAGTTGGCCACTCGGCGATGGCCTGATCGACGCCTTTCTGTGGACGAGATCCTTTGCTGTATCGCCGCTCCTGACTATTTGCCTCCCAGCCAGCCTGTCGCAGTTGCTCGTCAATGAGGCGTCGAGTGTCGGCCTCGTCCAGCTCGTGGTTTTCGCTTGCCTGCTTGGCCCGTTCCAAAAGCTGTTGCCGACGGGCAGGCGGTTCCTCCTCCACCTGGCTCCTCAGTTCGTCGAGACGGTTTCGGAACTGTTCGTTCTCGGCTTCTACTTCATCAATGAGTTCCTGATAGGCTTCCAGTTCGCCGTAGAGCTCTTCTGCTCGCTGTTCCGCCTCCTTCCGGCGCTGGCGCTCTTCTTCGCTCAGCTCCCTGAGGTCGGTGACCTCCTCGTTTACTTCCGCCAGCCGATTCCGGAGCCGGGTCAGTTCCTCCCGAAGATCCTCTTCCATTCCGTCCTCGTCGGGCGGCGGAACGAACGGGCCGGGCTGGAAGTCGTCGGCGGTCAGGTCGAAGGTGCGATGGAACCAAATGGCCACCTGGCGGGCGAGCTTCAGTTGCCCGACGGCCTCCGATTGGGTTCCCTCGTGGTTGTGAACGGCCTCGTTTCCCGCCCGCCGGATGTTGTGGAAGAGGTTGGCGGTCTGCTCGGGAAGAATTCCCTCGTCCTGAAGGGCCTGCAGTCGCTCGTACTGGTTCATTTCCGAGTCGTCCACCCCGACACGTGCAGCTGCATCTTCGGCGAGCATCTCCCCGAGGATTCGGATCTTCGTGAGTGCCGCGACTGGGTCGTCCAGGCAGTGTGACTCCGCACTCGAAGCCACGCGCACGTACTCGGGGTCGTGGACCTCAAGGAACGAGAAGTTGGGAGAGGTGACATCCATCGTTCCTGTTCAGTCAGTCTACACTCTCACCCCGAGTCCCCCATTCAAAACGGCGCGTCGTCCTCGAAGGAGCCGTCGCCGCCGGGAGCCGGTCCGCCGCCCATGCCGCCGGGGGCCGAGTCGCCCCCGCCCTCGTCGTACTGCGTCGTCAGGT
>CAZSBW010000258.1:0-4926 GCA_964604815.1 uncultured Salinivenus sp.
ACCTGCTTGGGAATTTTGAGATCGCACTTTCTACTCGAACAATCACGATTGACGCCGTACTACAGGATCCAGGCCAGAAGGCCCCCACCTGCCGAGGCGGCCCACACCAAAAGACTCCCCCATCGGAGAGCGTCGCAGGGTCCGTTCCCATTCGCCCCCAGGGATCGTCCGGCGAGGCGCAGGCCCCCTCCCACGCACCCCCCGATCAGTACCCACGTGGTGGGCTCGGTAAAAGGAGCCGTCCAGGAGACCGCCAAGAACACGTCCAGCACCAGCGCCGCCCCCAGCAGTTCCACCGCCCACCAGAGGAGCGGCCCCATGTCGACGGAATCGACGTTTTGATTGGGAAAATCGGACATAAGATCACCAGTTGGACTTCGACTCGGGTCGCCTCACGAGCCGAGATCGATTGACAGGGTCCCCAACTCCCGCCCTGTTATCGCTGTTCTTTTACGGGACAGACGATTGTGCTGCACGGGATGCAGACGGGGCGCTCCGGTCCTTCTTTACGAACCGTTGGTCCCCTTGTCCACGCCGTTGCCCGTTCCACATCTCCGTATCCACGTGCTGTTCAGCCGCCGCCCGGCGCGCCCCCCTCCTCGCCCCCAAATCCACCTCCGCCACGACCTCGCCGCTCGTCGGGATTGTTGCCGAAAGTGTACTGGAAGGTCAAGGAGTACGACCGCGCGCCCCATTGGAATCGCGATCGCTGGAAAAAGTTATCGGTCTCGCGACGAACGTTGATCTTGGACTGGTTGAAGAGGTCGTCGACCCGAAACGTGAGGCTGCCGTCGCCCTCGAACAGCTCCTGCTTCACGGCCAGCTCCGTGCTCGTGAACCGACTGATGCGTCCCCCGGGAATGTTCGTGGCGGGCCGGTAAAATTGGCTGAGCTCCAGCTCTAATCCATCGCGCACCGTGCCGCGCAGGTTGGCCCGGCCCGAAATGGTGAGCGCGTCGTTGCTGAGGTCCGTGCTCAGATTCGACCCGTCGGTGACCGAACGGTACAGGTTGCCGCTCAGCGTGCCCTCGAACCGGTCGTTCCAGTTGACGGTGCCCACCAGTTCGGTGCCGTAGGACGTGCTGGACGAGAAATTCCGCGCCTGACGGACGGTCACCGTCTTGCCGTCGATGACCTCTTGAAATTCGATGTCTTCGATCTGATTGACGGTGTGACGCACGTAGGGAGTCAGCGTAAGCGAGCCCCTCTGCCACCGCTGCGTCATCGTCAGTTCGACGGAGTGGATGTACTCCGGATCGAGGCCTGGATTGCCGCGCTCCCGAAAGGTCGGGTTGTCGTTATCCTCGATGGGGTTGATGTCCCAGAGACGGGGCCGCTGAACGCGCTTGCTGTAGGAGAGGCGGGCTTGCCGCCGCTCAGTGGGCTCGTAGGTCACAAACGCGCTGGGATAGAAGCTCACGTAGCTGCTGTTCACCTCGTCGTCTCCCGTCACGTCGAAGGTCGTGTTCACCGTTTCGGCCCGCAGCCCAGCCTCGACCCCGAAGTCGCCCCAGTCGTCGCTCACGATGGCGTATGTAGCGTGGATCCATTCATCGAACGTAAAGTCCGCGCGGTTCTCCCCAGTCACTTGCCCTCCCCGTCGCTGGGTAAAGGTTTGCTCGCTGTCGAGCCGGCGGAGGGTGCCCTTGTATCCCGTCTCCAGGTCGATGGGGCCGAGGGGACGGGTGTAATCCAGTTCAAGCGACCCGTCCTGCTCGTCCTCGTTGACGACATCGTCTTCCGTGCGCCACGGATCTCCACTTCGATTTGCGGTCCGATAGTTGGCGTAACGGTTGTCTTCGGTTTCGAAGTCGCGATCGTAGCGAAGATCAACCTCCAGGCTGTGCTCGTCCTCCACAAACGCGTGATCGAAGGAAAGGCGCCCGTCAAACGTCTCGTCGTCAGAATTCTCATTGAGCACACGAGTATTGGTCGAATCCGGAGTGCCGGTCGCGCTCCCGTCATACCACTGTTCCTCGCTGCGGCCGTCCGATGCGTCGCGGCGTACACTGAAGGTGCCCTCGAAGCTCAGCGAGGTGACCTCCGCAAAATTGTAGTTGAGCCGCGAGGTAACGGAGTGAGACCGGTCCAGCTCCTCCTCCGACCCCGTCTGGTCGATCAGTGTGCTCGACCCGGCCCCATTGAACCGCTCGACGAACCGACTGTCGGTGTCCTCCTCCCCGCCCCGCCGATACGAATAGGTAGCCACGAAGCGCAGGCCATCGGACTGGTAACCAGCGTTCACCGAGCCATTGCCCCCGTACCGCCCGTTCGCGTCCGCCCGAGCCCCCGCGGTGACCCCCCCCCCCCACCCCCAGTTCAAATCGCGCTCCCGCACGATGTTGATGATGCCCGCCATGCCCTCCGGCTCGTACTTTGCCGACGGGTTTGGGATTACCTCGACCCGCTTTACGGCGTCGGCCGGCAGACTTTGCAGATAGCTCACCAGCGATTCGCCTTGCAGGGATGCCGGCTCGCCGTTGACGTGAAGCGCCACGTTCTCGTTTCCCCGGTAGCTGATGCTCCCGTCCACGTCGATACGAACGGACGGCAGCGTCTCAAGCACCGTGCGTGCCGACCCGCCCGCACTCACGGCCCGCTCCGCAGTGTTGTAGACCGTGCGGTCTGTCTCGATACGGGCCGCCGGCCGATCGGCCGTCACTTCTACCTCGCCAGCTCGCTCCGTCTCCGGACGGAGGCGGATCGTCCCCAGATCGGCCGCCGACTCCTCTTGTTGCGGCATCGTCTCCGGAAATCGCCGATCAGCGTAGCCCACGAAGCTCACGCGGAGCGTGTACGGCCGCACCGGAACCTCTTCGAAGGAAAACCGCCCGTCCGATCCCGTGACAACACCTGTCACCAGCGTCGAGTCGGTCGGGGTCTCGGTCCAGAGCGCGACAGTCGCCCCCTCCAGAGGCTCACCCGACTCGTCATCGAGCACCTGACCGGCAAGTTCGCCGGTCGGTCCCTCCTGCTCCTGCGCCTGCAGCGGCACACAGCAGACGAAGCCGAAAAGGAGAAGACATACACCCGCTGAAGGAAGACGAGACGCGAAAGTGATATTCATTGCTTCGTGGTGTCAATGAGCGATCAATGGATGCCTTTCCATGATTCGACGCGGCTGACGATTCGACCAGTGCGACGAGATCCATCTCTGTGTAGCCATTAGCACACTCCCTCTCCGCTCGATTTGCGAGTCGCACTGGGGCGCCGTGAATCACACGTCTCGCTCATCTTATACTAGTTCTAATTTCTTGTGCACTTTGACGGGAGATCAGAATCGATTTTGGATCATTCCTTCGACCGACGAAGATTCCGGATCAGGCGCACTGGTGCGCGAGTCTGAAAGAGGAGTCCTCGTGCGAGGCGATTTCTGCGATCGAGAGCGCCAGGAAGGCACAGCAACTTCCGAAGGGCGGGATTGACAATCGACGCCCCATTTCTCGCGATCGAGAAATTGCCCCTCCGGAACTTGCCTACACTCGATGCTCGTTTGCGGCGTAGTCTCCTTCTTTCGCTTTGTCCACAATCTTCCTGATGTCCTTTTCCGTGTCCCGTTCGCCTTTGCGTCTAGTCCTGCTCGTCTGTCCCCTGTTGCTGATCGGAGCCTGCAACCAGGAAGAGACCCCCACCCCGCCGACAGATACGTCCACGACAGCCCTTTCTGTCCCCTCGGTAAACCTGCCGGACTCTACGTCTCCGCCCGGAGACGTGCCGTTTGTTGAAAGCCCCCAACCTGTGGTTACCAAAATGCTGGAACTCGCCCGCGTCACCGAAGACGACGTGGTGTACGACCTGGGAAGCGGGGACGGCCGCATCGTCATTAAGGCAGCGACGAAGTACGGCGCTCGCGGGGTCGGCATCGAGATTAAGCCGCACCTCGTGAAAAAGTCCCGCCAAAACGCCAAACAGGCAGGCGTGAACGACCGCGTCAAGTTTCTACAGGGCGACCTCTTCGAGGCCGACATTAGTGACGCCACGGTTGTCACACTCTACCTCCTCCCCTCTGTCAACAAAGAGCTTCGCCCCAAGCTCTTTAGCGAACTGGAGCCCGGCACCCGAGTGGTATCCCACGACTTCGACATGGACGAGTGGGAGCCGGACACGACGTGGAAGTCGGGCGGCGAAACGGTGCATCGGTGGACAATTCCCGAGGAACCGCCCGCCTTCGTAGACGGAAGCGAGTAGCTCTCGACGTGCGGTCAAAGAGTCCCTTCGCTTCAATCAGACCCGGCCTCTGAATTACGACGGCAAACCCCTTCATAAAATCCAGAGCCACGGTGCGATTGACCGACAGGTCCGCCTCATCCGGCTTCGTTTCGTTCCCCTCACTTCCTCCCCAATTATTTGATGATTTAGTGGAAAAAGAGCGGCGAGCGGCAAGTGGGAAACCTGGAGGAGACGCCCATGTATATCTGGTACCAAATATCGCGGCGTGGAGCAGTGGTAGCTCATCAGGCTCATATCCTGAAGGTCGCGGGTTCGAATCCCGCCGCCGCTACCACGCTTGATCCGTTGCTGGATCTACACCCGCTGTCGCCCGGTCTTCGTTAGCGCGGAGACCGGGCTTTTCTATTTCCCCTTCGTCTCCTTGGCTGTCCAGCACAATCACTCGTTTCCAACGCAGCTTTCCTGTCTCCGCGGGCAATGTGTCTTCCGTTGACCGCGCGCACCGTCAAAGGAACCTGTCTCGCGTGTTCACGTGGCCGGAAGCCGAACTCTCTCAGGTCTTCAAAGACACAGGATAAGTCCCTCCCTTGTGGTGTACGGACGGGGGGTGTAGTAATTTCATCTCTGTTCGTGACTGCGGCCGGTACCCAGAAACCGGCGTACTTTTTCCGGAATCGGTGGGGGTGGACTCTGTACACGAAAAAACTCACATGACACTTCAATCTTTCGACACAAGTCATTCTGAGTCGCGAGGCA
>CAZSBW010000259.1:0-4913 GCA_964604815.1 uncultured Salinivenus sp.
AAGTCCTGATTCGCATGATGTAGGGACGACCGGCGGGTCGTCCCTAACGATAACGTCGAAAGTAATAACTCAAAGAATGAGGTCTGACAGACCACGACGTCATCCTACGGAATCTATCCGATCATGTCTGAATGCTGGAGACGGTGGCCTCTCTGTACACGACGAAACTCACATGACACTTCAATCTTTCGACACAAGTCATTCTGAGGGGCGAGGCAATTTGGATTGGCGGCGACGGAGAGTCTTCGAGAAGCGGCAGAAGCGGTGCTCAATCGTCAGGTCGGTCGCACTTGTTTCCGCTTTCTTCGAAGAGATTCACTCCAAAAGTACTCGCATCGTCTTCCGGGACAGCGTCGTTTTCTGCCATGACGAGGAGCCGTGATGGGGATTGGTCTCCCTATTGCCCGTCGCAGGGTCGTCGACGGGCAAGGGGCCGGGGGTCCGGAAAGAACGGAGATCAGGGCGCAACCAGGACGAGACGCCGGTCGTTTCGGGGCTGGAGAGGGCGGGCATTCTCGCCGTACTGGGCGCGGAGCGTCTCCAACTGTTCCGGCGACGCCTCGATCGGGGTGTTCATCACGACCCAGCGCACGCCTTCGGTGCAGGGCGGGATGGTGAGGGACCCTTCGTAGGTGTAGTAGCTGCGGTGGTCGGGGAGAAGCCGCCCAACATTGTACGGCAGTTTCGGACTTTCGCCTTCAATCCAGTCGTTTAGCTTCGGATGCGACGCCCCCTCTTCGACGAGAATGCCAAGTACGGCAACCTGGTCGTCGGCGCGGTGGACGAGGTGAATCTCGGCGGCGTACCGCTCGCCCTGCACGGCGTGCTCGCTCGGGGTGTGGGCGTGGACCTGCTGGAGGTTGTAGGTCCGGCTGCGAATCGTCAGGGTGCCGCCCGTCGTGTTGACCGTTGGGCCGCGATCGGTGCCTACAACCTCGATCTTCTCAGAGGTGTAGGACGTCTTGAGCAGCGTCTCTCCCTCCGGCGAACGCGCATCTGCGAGGTTGATGGGCGACTGCTCCGACCCGTTGCAGGCCGCGTAGTTGGACGAGAGTTTGGCCCAGTGCTCGGGGCCGGTTTTGCCGTCGTAGCTCCAGTCCTGCTTGTCGTATTTCTCGTACTGAGGAGCCTTCGGGGTCGTGGGGGAGGAGGCCGTTTCGGCGTCCTTGGGATCGTCGCAGCCGAGGAGGAGCAACGGAAAAAGAAGCGAGAAGAGAGCGAGTCGGAATGCGGTCACAGCGAGGGAAAAGCATGTTGCGAGAGAACTATTTTGACGGCTGGACGGTGGCGCTCGTCACGCGGTCGTCCACGCGAATCTGGTCGACGACGCTCATCCCCTCCACCACCCGCCCGAAGGACGTGTAGCCGCCGTCCAGGTGCGGCTGCATGCTGTGGGGGACAAAGAACTGGCTACCCTCCGTGTCCGTGCCGGCACTCGCCATGCCGAGGGTGCCGCGACGGTGACCGAGGCGCGTAATCTCGGTACGGAGGAAAAAACCGGGTCCGCCGAAGCCGTCCCGCCGGGCAAAATCCCCGCCCTGTACCACGAAGTTGGGCACCACGCGGTGAAACGGGACGCCGTCGTAGCGGCCCTCTCGGGCGAACCGGGTGATCGCCTGCACCGTCTGGGGCGCCTGTTCGGCGTCGAGCTCGATCACGACGGCCCCGCGGTTGGTCTCCAGTTCGAGGCGGGGATGCGGTCCCAGTGCCTGGAGGTACGACCAGTCGATGGCCGGTGTGTCGGGGAGGGGCCTCGGATCGGCGGTGATCGTCGTGTCGGTGGCGGCGGCGAGGCCGGCGGCCGCGGCTTTCCGGACGGCGTGGTGCGGATGGTCGAGGGCGTCGCGGAGGACGGACGCGGCGGTCGGGCCGCCGATGGTGCCGAGGGCGTCCAGGACGGCCGTCATGCCCTCCAGGTCGTCGGGCGTCGAGAGGGTGCGGTAGGTCGACGCGAGGGTGTCGGCCGCGCCGCGGGCCACGAAGAGGGAGTCCGTGAGGCGGGACGCGCCGTGGTAGAGAAGGGCGGGATCCCCGCGGCGCACGGCGTCGGACAGGGCTGAGAAAAAGAAGGACGCCCGTTCGGGACGAACGCGGTCCCAGCGCGCCCCGAGGCCCTGTACGGCGGCGGCCGCAATGCGCGAATCGTCGGCCCGGATTTCCGAGGTGAGGATCGAGTCGGCGCGGGCCGTCTTCACCGAAGCGAGAGCCGGAAGGGCCGCGGCATAGGCGACCGGTGATCGGTCCTCCTTCCAGTCTTGGAGGGTGCGAAGCACCCGTTCCGATCGGCCATTTCGGGCCATTCCTTGAAGCAGCGGCGCGATCACCCGCCAGCGATCGGGATTGGTCTCGATCCAGATGCTAACGGCGGTCCGTGTGTCGGTCGGCCAGTCGGCTTCGGCCAGGGTTGCAGCGGCGGTGCGGGCCACAAGCGGGTGCGGGTCCCTGAGGGCCTGGACCAGGGCCGATCGGGTTGCAGACGTGGTCGGGACGCTTCGGAGCGCACGGGCCGCGTCGGCGCGCGCTCGCCAGTCCGTTGCGTCTCGGAGCCAGCCGGCGAGCTGATCGACGTCGGTCGCGTCGCCGGCCTGCCCCAGCGCCCGGATCAAATGCATTGCCGCCGGGTCGTTGCGGTCGACCTCGTCGAGGGCGTGTCGGATCGAGTCGGTTCGGCCCTGCGCCAGGGCTGGAACCCGCCCGAGCGCGTAGGCGGCGTTGCGGCGCGTCCAGGCGTCGGGCGCGGTGAGCCGCTTTGCGAGCCAGGCCGATGCGGTTGAGTCTACAATCCCCCGCATGCCGTACCGGGCAACCGCGAGGGCCACGTCGGCGGAGCGGGCCGGGGGGAGCCCGAGCCCGAGAAGGGCGCGAAGAGACGAGGCGTCGCCCGTTTTGCCGAGGGCGTCGATCAGGAGGCGCCGCATGGTGGCGTCCCGCTCGTAGCGCAGCGTTTGGAGAAGCGTGTCAGCCGGGACGCCGCCCGGCATCTGGCCGAGGGCAAACGCGGCATCCGTGCGAACAGCGGGCACCCCGTCTTGAAGACGGTCGAGCAGCGCAGGAATCGCCGTTGTGTCTTGCACGGACGCAAGGGCGAAGGCGGCGCGCGCCCGCACGGCCGGCTCCTCCGCCCTCAGCTTGCGACTCAGGGTTTCGCGGTCGCGCTCGACTTGTGCCGTCACCACTGCCTGCAAGGCCGGGCGCGTCAGCAGGCCGTCGTCGGACCGCTCCGGTTCGGGCTGGGCCGAGGCGGACAGGGTTGCGACAAACAGGAGGAAAAGGAAGAACCCGGTGCGCATCGGTACGGGAGAGACGGAGAAAGAGAATCGTCCAACGTAACGCCCCCCACGCGGAATTGGGGGATTGGGGAACGGTGCGGGTCGGTCGACGGCGAGAGGGTTCGCGGCGCTAGGCGTACTCCTCGTACCCCTCCTTCTCCAGAAGCTCCGCGATGGCGGGCTTGGCCCGCTCGACCATCTCTTCGACCGTCAGTTTGTGGTCACTGTGCTCGGCGAGGGTCTCGGCGGCCTCGTTCAGCGCTCCCCGGAGCCCATGCTTCACGATCGAAAAGCTCGTGCAGCGCCATCGCTCTTCGCCCGGCCAGTGAGCGCTCACGTAGGGACGTTTGTCGTCCTTGCGCTGGTTGTAGGTCGTCATCGTGAAGCCGAGGCCCTTCACGTCCGTGCGCGTCACGCTCTTCCAGCGCCGCTCGTGGACCTCATCGGTGTGAAGCTGGCCGGCGGGGCCGTCCGGCAGGTCGGGCAGTTCCGCAAGCTTCTCGTTTCGGTGTTCGACGGCGGCTTCGTAGGCGGCCTCCTTCCCCCCGTGCACCGAATCCGAAAAAAGCTTGGTGTAGCGCTCCCCGTCCCGAACGATGCGAACCTGCCAGCCGTGCGTCCGGCCGGTGTCGATACGGAAAACGTTTTTGACCTTGCGCATAACGACGAGCACGCCCAGCGGGGGCGTGGGTGGGATGAAACAAGCTGCAATCCCCTATACGCTCCCAATCGTCGGATGTATCCCTCACGGGATGGCCGCCCGCTTCTGGGTCGTCCGACTGTGCCCGGGACGCCCGTGCGATTGGGCGCCTCCGGTCCGCCCCAAACAGAGCCGAGACCTTGCCTGCAGGGGGAGGCGCCTGTTTGCCGTGCTGGAGAAAACAAAAATGCCCGGCGGCATTACCCGACGGGCATTGGACTGGTTCCAAAACGAGGCGCAGCGTCAGGACTGACGCGAGCCGATCTTCCCCATCGCGACCCGCAAGCGGTTGCGGGCCCGCTCGCGAGCGGCCTCGTATTTCTCGCGTTCCTCGCCCTCGACGCCTTCCTCCAGGCGGCGAAGGGCCCGTTCCTCAGCGGTCTCGGCCCGTTCCACGTCAATTTCCGACGCCGGCTCCACCGTCTCGGCCAGGACCGTGACGTGGTTTTCCACGATTTCCAGGAAGCCCCCGCTGGTGGCGAAGATAATTTTATTGTCATGCACGTCGGCGTACTCGTGCGCCGAGTCCGTCTTCACGATGAGCGGCCCAATCTCAAAGGCGGCGATCATGGGCGCGTGATTTTTGCGTACCTCGAAGGAGCCTTCCACGCCTGGGGCGCGCACGCCGTTGGCCGGCCCCTGATAGGGGTGAGTGTCCGGCGTCACAATGTCAACGTCGAGCTCGTCTGCCATTTCCTTTCGTGTTTGAGTGTCAGAGTTGCGCGGTGCTCAAACCCCCGGGAACAGGCGCGTCCGGGTTAGTTTTCTTCGAGCATCTCTTCGCCTTCCTCAATGACCTCGTCGATCGTACCCTTGAGGAGGAAGGCCCGCTCGGGCAGGTGGTCGAGTTCGCCGTCGAGGATCATGCGGAAGCCGCGGATGGTCTCCTCGATGGAGACGTACTTGCCGGGCTGGCCGGTAAACTGCTCGGCGACGAAGAACGG